>JBASZP010000323.1:0-12575 GCA_049660965.1 Daejeonella sp.
GTATTAGAAACCCAAAGCCCTGCACCCTTTTCATTCAATACTTGCCATGGTGTGCCTGTGGAAGCAATGACGGGTGTACTCTGGCATAATGATTCTAAAACTACATTACCAAAATTTTCAGAAAATGAAGGGAGTATTGTAACCAGTGCCCCCGCATACAGTTCCTGCTTCTGATTGCCAGACACAGATCCTGCAAAAAAAACTTTATCGGACAAATGCTTTGTTTGAATGAGTTTTTTCAACTCTTCTTCATAAGCCTGCTCGCCTTTACCGGCAATAACCAGTTTATAATTAGACTGATTGAATAATTTACTGAATGAAAGAGCTTCTATCAGGTTTTCTAAGCCCTTTATAGGATGTATACGGCCCATGAATAACAGGTAGTTAAATTCATTCTTGCTGATTTTTAAAGGAAGTTCTATATAATTGGGCTGTTGAACTATTGAAACAGCAGTACCCATCACATCACGGGTGGCTAATTCTTCTTCAGTACTTGTTACATGAAAAGTGATTTTTTTCTTAGGCAGCCACCTGATAAACCGTAATATGCTTCCCTTTTTTAAGCTACTAAACTCCAAAGCGCTTTTAAGTAATTCACCTCTTACACTCCAAACAATATGCTTTCTAAAAATAACACCTGCCAATGCCAACAAAAAAGAAGGTGGGTAAAATAAACTGGTCAGATGAACGATGTCTGTTTTAAACAGTTGCTTTAAACTGTTAATAATGAGGCCAACTGGTAAATAATGCAATTTTGCTGAACAATATTTAACCTTGCCACAGTCAAGGTGCAACCATTTGTTGAAGGGCATATCGTTTACACCAATATTTGTGGTAACAACTGTGACTTCAATGGCATTCTTGTGTAAGGCCTTGCAATGCCAGTAAAGTGTGTTAGAGGGTCCTCCGATGGCAGATGGATAAAAGGAACCAATGGGAAATAGAATTTTCAATTAATATATCTTAAGTATTCAATTTCCTAAAAATGGAAGGATCAAAAATGAACCAAAAAATTACTGGAAATATTATTATGTATCTTATAAACATTACTAAAAAACCACTTACCACAGAATCAAAGTTATAAACTATACTTAACAAAACCATGTAAGTAAGCAGGCTGAAAATATTATGATTAACAAGAAAGTTATACGTCATTTTTAATGCAACTCCATAAAACATAAAACCAATAATGACTAAAAAAACACCCCCACCCATGTATAAAAAACCAATTGGCGAAAAAGCAATACTATATTTTAAACCTACCTGATAATTTAACACCTCATCCTTAAACCAAAGCCCCCAGGCAAATTCATTTTCACCTTGTATGAATTTAGGAACAAACGCATCAATAGGAACCCTTAAAATTGCCTTTACTATACCCGGGTCTTTAAACTGTCCTTGATCTTGAGAATTATCAACCCTTCTTATCGCCATTGCAGTCTCTTGAACAAAAGTCATACTACCAAAGGTTTGGTTTAATGTTTGTGAAAGATGAAAATTTTTCTTAGATGTGGAATAACGATTATTATAATTTCTAAAATTATTAATAGCATCAAAGGCTGAAGTACTTTTAGTGAAGCTTTTTTCTAATGTGTAATTTTTATAATCTAAAACAACGGTAAAGGCAATTAATACAGCAACTCCGATAATTAGCAGGTAAGATAAATTTACTTTCCGACTCACATAATAGTAAGCCACAAAAGCTATCAGAAAGGGAAAGATAAAAGTGCTGCGGGCACCATAAATAAAGCCAAAAAACAATTCAAAAGCAAGGCTTATGAAAAAAAGTGAATTGTATTTTGCGTTATTATATCTGAATTTAAAAATGGATATCAGAAAAAAACTTAGATAAGACAAATCTCCCAATACTCGTATCTGGCTTCCTGCCTTAAAACCAACTCCTGCCTCAAAATATTTATCATCCAAAATACGACCCCACAAACCAATGCTATACAAATAAAATTTTATAATATAAGCAATAAGAGCAATAAGAAATAATCGGTTCTCGCTTATCTCGCTACAGTAAATTTTACGATAAAGAGAGAGGTTAAGTAATCGCCCATATATTTTATTGCCTAAATTCATATTATAACCCAACCAAGTTGCCGAAGAAGCAATACACACCAACACCATCGTTTTTGTAAGCCATATAGATTCATTCATCAATGGCACTGCCAAATCTTTAATATCATATCTACCATCCACGCGTAACAAAAAATTAGTAAACCCACCAAGAACTAGCCCAAACGTTATTACCGTACCCAAAAAAATAGGACTGATAAAAAAATAAGGTAATTTCTTTTTATACACCTTCCGTAACTGTATAGTATTAAAAATAATCAGCAATACAGTAAGAATATAAAAATTAAGATTGGTTCCTTCTTTAAATGGAACCAGTGCAAATAAAAAAACCAGTAATAAATAAACTATATAATGCATTATAAATGGATGCAGTTCAGTAAATGCTGCAATCGTATGGTATAGGTATGTTCCTTTTGCGTTCTGGTATAGGCAGCCATTGCAATTTGCTTTCTCTCCGCATCGTTCACCAGGTAGTACGCAATCAGTTCTCGCAATTCATCAATGGTTTTAAAACAAATAATTTCTTTTCCCGGTATCAGTAAGTCGGGCAATCCATCGCGGTGGTTACATATCTGAAAACTATCCGTTGCCGCTATTTCAAATAACCGCACGTTCACTCCTGCTATTTCTGTTGGGTGCATGGTATTCAGCACAATTTTACTGCAGGCAAACGCTTTGCTTTTTTCTATATTACTTACAAAGCGGTTTTGTATCATAGCCTCAATCCCTTCTGTATCCATCCAGGCCGGGGCCGGGTTACCCCAAATTTTAATATCATACCCAGCAAGCAGTTTAAAAAAAGACGCTCTTGCCGTATGCATATTTCCAGCTGTGGTAATATCACATCCGTATTTATTATAATCTTCTGTAGTAACCGTTACTTTGTTATGATATTTAGGATTGCAGCATTCCGGCAAATAAAAAACGTTCTTATTCAGCTCACGCTTTAAAACATCCACTACAAAAGGTTCTTTAAAAAACAACGCATCATATGCGGCGTTTAAAAACATAGCTTTTCCAAAATTGCTGATAGCGTCCGGAAACCAAAGTACCACTTTGCACCTGAAAGTGGTCTTTAACCATGCTACTTCTTCTGGTGTTAAAAAATCATGACAAGCCACCACAAGCTCTGGCTTAAACTGAACTACCTGTTTTTTAAATGCTTTAAAAGCTGCTTCTCTTCCCCAGGCAGTTTGCTTATAGATAGTATGTATTTGTGTTTTGGCCTGAATATATTTATGATGCAAAGGACTTTTAGCCTGGCCTGTTTTTATACCGGGTTCAAATACAAATACCGTATGCCCCATTTCCTCAAAAGTTTCCGCAATATGCAACGCAAAACTCTCGGTATACCTTCTTCCTGCAAGCAGTATCTTCATTTTTTAACTTGTAAAACGCTTATTATAATTCTCGATTTTGAGATGCCCAACAACCGACCCCATGTTTCATCTGTAAGCCTCACAAAAAAAGTATACAGATAGCCTTTTATACGGCCGGCACTAATTGCATAACCCAGCTTTCCAACAAAGCCTGCAAAACCATTTAAATGACGCAATTTTTCAAAAACTGAGTTGGATTGTAAACAAGTACGCTCCATCCCAAAATGCGTTATGACTTTATACCCCGCTTTAATAAAACGGGCTTTATTTTCAATTGGTGTTTCGTAACCAAAATGCCCATCTCCATCCAAAAAAAGTTCATTATACCTGTTTATGTCATTTTTCTTTATCAGGTTTACAACCGTGTTATTGGTAGTTACATCGTATAAAAAAACAATTTTACCTCCCGGTTTTAATACCCGTTTAAATTCCTGCAACATCAATTCTTTTACCGGTGGTGGAATATGCTCCCAAAAATACGAACTGATGACCCCATCTACCGATGCATCCGGCAAAGGCAGTTTAGTAGCATCTGCCTGCAATCCCATCTTATAATTGTGCAATCCTTTTAACGATTGAAAAGAAAGATCGAGGCCAATCATATTAAAACGACTGCCAAAATAATCAACACCACTGGCACAACCCAGCTCTAGTAATTGGCTACCTTTCTTGAAACTACGACGAACCTCCCACAAATAACCATTACTAATTAACCACAATGGAAGATTTTCTAAAAAAAAAGAAGTTTTAGGCAAAAACTTTATTCTATTCATATATGCACCCTCATAAAAATCATCGGGTTTTTCTAAAAAAAGAACTACATTACCTATAATAGGATAACGTTCTTTGGCATCTAAAGAAACGAATGAATTTGTTTCCTTATCTAAAAAAAGTTCAACCCCTGTAAATGGTGATATTAATTGTTTTATCATCTTAATTTCAAAGATTTATTCATTTTAATAATTGAAAGCAGAACTTTTACAAAACGCGGGAAATTAAAACTAGTAGACACGTAATAACTTTTATAAAACCTCAAAAACTCAATTAAGTATCTGTATCTTGAAAAAAGCTTCTTATTTTTTTTTAACCCATATAAATACATTCTATACTGATTAAAAACCTTTAATTCTTTATTTAAATTATAATCCACGCGAACTTCACAGCCACCATTCAATTCAGCTAAATGAATAAGTGTCGAATATGGAATTACTGAAATATTACATTTTGCCAGTTTCAGCCTAATACAAATTTCTCCATCTTCAAAAGATGCGTGTGGTTGGGTTCCAATCCATTCATCAAATAGTCCAATTTCAAAAATTATATTTTTTCTAAAGGCCATAAAGTAACCTGGAATAGAATTTGTAGGATACGCGTTAAAAGAATATTGTTTATCTGCATGTGGAACTAAGTTCCATTGATCTCGTTCATTTCCATTAGAAGAATACGAAAGACCGGTAAACGCATGTATAGATAAATTCAACTCAAAAGCATCAATTGTTTTAGCAATAAAGTCATTTTCAATTACAACATCATCGTCAAGAAATAAAACACAATCAGCTTTAGCTTTCTTCAATCCAATATTTCTTGCCATTGGTAAATTCGGAGTCTCAAGAGAAACATAAACAATCTTATCAGTAATACTATCCAGAAAATTTGTTGTATAAACATCATGGGTTGTACTTTGGTCAATAACAATAATTTCAAATTCATCATTTAATTGCCCTAATAGCATTTGGATAGTATTGCAAAGCACACTGTTTCTATTGTATGTACAGATAATCACACTAAGTTTCATCAATAATTATTGTTTAGAATTACGCAATAATTTACTCTTAATAGCATCATCAACTAATCTCCAGTTTAAAAAATAAGCAATAGGAATAAGTAAAAAAAACAAAATATACAAAACAAGTTTAAACCCGAAAATTGCACTAGTAATATAATAACCCAGTAATATTATCATTGGAATAATTGAATATATAAACTCTTTAAGAGGAAATTTAATATTTGCATTAAAGACATTATACTTTCTAATTAAAAAAAAGGGGATAATAATTGAGCCTAAAAGTTCTGAAACTATTAATCCAATTCCAATGCTATAAATTCCTAAAGCCTTATAAGCAAAAAAAATTGGGATAAACAAACCCAGAAATTTTATTATAAGTGCGTAATTCTGGTTTTTTATATCATTAATAACAACAAAATATTGTCCCAGAATAAACCCATAATTAACAAATGATGCCGAAATTATTATCATCAAATAAAAATTTCTATCAAAAGGAATAACTCCTTGTGTCCATTTCATATATAACCCCTCAATAAAAGGATCGATTAAAAGCAGAACCGCATTAAAAATAAATCCAGAAACAATCCAGTTAAAATGAAGAATTGAGTTAATTTTTTTTGGTTCATTAGAAAGATGATACTTAGCAATATCAAATATTGTAGCTGTTGCAAATATGCTACTAACTTTTGTACTTAGATTACCGATAGTTTTAATAGAAGTAAATTTGGGGATAAAAATTGCCATTTGAAGATGTGACAACAGAATAATTATGCCATTCTGTGAAAATTGTGTCATAAAAGCATTTAAACTTACATAAAGAGATTTATACAAATTTTTAAATCCAGTTCTAATGTCGATTTTCTTAGTTAATGGAAAGAAAACATCCGCTTCCTTTTTTACGTAGAATACAGTAGCAATAGAAATTGCAAATTGAGCAGAGGAATAGCAAATAACAGCCGGAATAATCTTTAAATCACATACAGCTATTAAAATAATTACTATTGTAGTAATGCAATTACTAAATAATCCAAAAACTTGTGTTTTGAAGAGTTTGTCAAGAGGGTATAACAATGAAAATAAAATAGCAATTGTATTACCAGAAAACACACTAAAAACCTGTAAAATAATCAACGCAATAAACAACTTAAAACCTTCTTCAGAATTAGTATTTATGGTGAAAAAAAAATCAAATAAGCCTGCTAAATGCAGGACAGCAAGAAGAATTACTGGAATACACGCTAATATTACTGAAAAAAGCAAACTCGAACTCAATAAAATTCTTGCTTTTTCAAAATCTTTTTGTGCGGATATGTTCAATTCTATAGAAACATACGAACGATGGCCTGCGTCTAAAAGTTGAAAAAGTGAAAAAATCGCTTGTACAGTTATCCAATCTGAATACCTTTCTATGCCCCAATACTTTAAAAATAAGGGTACTACTAAAATAGAGTTAATAAAATTTATAAAAAAAGCTATCCCTCCTACTAAAGAGTTTTTAATAGTTTTTTTAAATGTATGCTCTTTCAAGAAATTTAATTAATCGAAATAGGGTATATTCCTATTTTTTAAAAATGCGATAGCTCAACACCTTCAGAAAAAAAGAAAACTGATTTCTAACTGCCTGCTTTTTATAATCTACTTTGTCCATAAACACCTCTGGATGCACTACAGAAGTACAAAAGTCTAAACCATTAATCTCTAAAATCTTATTTTGAAATTTATCAATTACACTCTCATGTATAAATAATATTATGTTTTGACGATAATGTGGTTGAATTATTGTATTCAGCCAAATTTTATTTCTGATTACATCAGAAGCCTTATAACCAAGTTTCATAAATTTTTCAACCCAGTAATTTTGCATTTGTTCATTTACATGATTTGTTCCACCCTGGAATTTTATAGCTGCCGAAAACAAAACCACTTTACTATGTCTACATATATTTTCAACAAATACATCTGAATTTTCTTCCGAAATATGTTCGCCAACTTCTAAAGAAATAGCTAAATCGAAAACCCTATTTAGTTCAAAAGTTGTACTAATATCATTAATTCTAAATTTAGAACTTTCAATATATAAATCATCTTTCTTTACATAATCGCCATCCACTCCAATATAATCAGTTACCCCTAATTCATCAAATGCTTTTAACCAAGTACCAAGCCCACACCCAATGTCAACAATTGAATTTGGCTGTATCAAATTTAAAATAAGTGGTACAACTTCTCTTGCAGAATTGTAAGAGCTTTTACTTTGTATAGAATAAAAGCTTTTGTCGTAAGGGGTAGTAGATTTCATTATTAAAATTTTCAAATTGATAATTATTATTTTACTATAAAAATTTTGCTTGTTTGTAATTTTATAGGAGACTCTATAATAACATAGTAAAATCCAGATGCAAACTTTGTGACTTCAATAATGCCCCTATTCCCTAAAAGGTTTGCACTATAAACAATTTTACCTACTGAATTAATGATTCTAATTTTAGCAAATGATTCATTCGCAATTGGATTATATATGTTAAGATAATCTTTTACAGGATTAGGAAAAACTTTAAAATCAGCAGTTTCCGTGGGAGGAATATCAAAATCCCTTTTATTCAAATGTGTACTATTCGACGAACAAACATACTCAGGTAAAGTCAATTGCTTTTGAACTTTAACATTCACATCTCCATGGCTTATAGCAACTCTATAAAATCTCAAATCGGTTTTATTTGAAGGCAATTGCTTTAATATTTCTAAATTATCATTTCGTTCTGGTTCATAAATATTCCTAATAAACCCCTGACTCTCGACACCTTGGTTATTATATGCAATAGTTCCATCAGTCTGACTTCCAAGATACCTTGAATTCAAGATTCCAGAATTAGAATAATTTGAATTATTGATTAACGAAAATCCAATATTGTCATCATTTCTTCTAAGAGTTCCAATCATTAACATTTCAGCATGAGAGCTTGATTTAACTCGAATTTGATTTGCATTTACTCCGAATAAAATCTGACACAACAGCATTCTATTTTGAGAGGTATCAAGTGTTAATAGTGTTTCGTTGTTTAAGCGATTCGATGCTACCATCCCCCCACTAGCATAAAGGCTACTATTCTCGGATAAATAAGCAAAAGAAGAATCATTCTCTAACCAAAGTTCACCTGCATATACTTTACCTGAATTTTCAATTTTGAAAAAAGGATTACTACCTCCGCCAAAACAACCACGAATTTTTACAGAATTTTTTGTAGTCTCCCCTGCCCCAATTACGTGGAATGCTGAACCTTTATGTTCATTTATATGTCCGGCGTCTACAATAATATTAGTGTTTTCAAGATTTTGTAATCTAAAACCAGAAGACTCACTGCCACCATTAACAATTTGATTAAAATAAATTCTATTGCCGGCACCATCACTTTCTTCTATTAATAAAATAGTTCCGTAATTGGTCGAATTATAATTGTATCGACCTCGGAAATATAGGTTGGCAAACTTAGCATGTGAGTCTTTTCCTATGCGCATCATTACATTAGGGTTCACAATAACAGGATTCGGTAGTTCGTTTGTATTGCCAATCCATATTAAACGTGATCCAGAATTTTCATCTACGAAACTATCCCCAATAAATTGTATATCTGCATTTGGTGGAATAATAAGTGTTGAGTCTATTAGGTATTGGCCATGCCTAAAATAAACAACAGGTTTTGAACCCTTTAAACAGTGTGCCGCATTAATAATTTCCTGAATTTGTTTTCTATTGGCACCAACTGGGATCTCAAAAATTGTTCTATTAGCATTAGGATTGAAAGAAGGCAAATCAGGTTGCAAAGTATCAAACGAACAGGCATTTAAAACTAGGTTATCGATAGAAATAAAACGGCTATTAGGATCTAAAGCAATTGTTGCATTAACTGTAAATCTATTACCAATACTAACAAAATCAGTTCCCCCATTATATGCCGAATTGCTAAAACATCTCACAGGTGCTATAATTTGATTATCGTTGCTAACAATTAAATTATTGATTAATGATACATTTCCTCGGTTAAACATCCAAATTGATTCTGGATCAGTTGTATTAAATATGCGATTTCCTTGTATTTTTAACAGCCATGTATTTGAGCTAACACCTCTTCCAACATTTAAAAAACGTCGAGATCCTTTCGAGTAATTATTTCTTATTGTAAACATATTTGCACCACCACATTTAATATCAGAATCATATGAATCAAGAAATATAGAGTTATATATATGAAAATTACCAGCACCTCCAGAAGAATCTGTATTTGGATCTACTCCCCAATCTGTTGTTATACCAGTTTTACAATTATAAAATTTACAATCTCTAATAATCCAATCTAGATCGTTAAAATCAGCCAAACTGATTCCTGCATTAGTACAATTAGAGAAAACACATCTAGCAATAAAAAATTCAGAATCTTGTCCAAATTTTATTGGATACATTCCTCCTGAAAAAATTCCAAACTTGAAATTTTTAAAAATCTCATCTGTATGTTCGGTCGCAGTATTTGCAACACCAATACTATCTTGTAAATTAGTTTCATGTTTGTATGCAGCTTCTGCAATAGAATTTCCATCCCATGTAATACGACTAAATTGTGCCCTTGATATACCATCTAATAAAAGCATGCTCTTCGATGTTTGACCAACCCATTTAATAACTACACTATCAGGATGATAACCAAAAACTGTAATCCCATTTTTATCTTTAAGCACTATTTGTCGACTAATGTTATAAACTCCTTTAGGTATATATAAGACTGCTGACGGATTAGTAGAACTACCTAATTCTTTTAATGCAGTCTCAATGGCGTCTGTATCATCAGCAATACCATTTCCTATTGCACCATAGTTTTTTACATTTGTCCAGCCAGATAATGGGCCAACAAACTCATCTGTTTGCGAATACCCTTTGTGAAAAAAAGTCAAACAAAAAAAATTCAAAAAAAATACTAATATCTTATTCATAAAAACAGGTTTTTAATACTTAATACATTATTCCCATGTATGCCATGACAATAAAACATCTTGTGTCCAAGCGGCATTTTCGTCAATTCTCATAATATTAATAGTCACAGAATTAATATCAATTGATCTAATTGTTACACAAAACATTTCATTCGAATTAGACACTGTATTTTTAGGTGTGCAAACAATTTTAGGGATAGAAGTAAAGGCAGAAGGAAATGTAATTGTGACTATTTTTAATCTAGTTGAACTAGCTTCAATCAACTGTTCACCAACTTGAATTTTTTGAATTACAGAGCCCCCATTTAATTTCATTGAACCATTTATGTCCAATTTGGCCATTGGCTCTGAAATTCCAATACCAACATTTCCGTTTTGAGTTGTCACTAATGTAGCACTGCCAGCTGTCATTAATCTGAATCTATTACCGGTAGTTATTTCTGTTGCTTGAATTGATTCATTGAAACCGTACTTGTATGCCTCACCTAGGGGATTAGATATTATACGGGAACCTATGTTTAATTGAAGGCTTTTTGAAGATGCTAATGCAATACCATCGGTATTATAAGCAGCAACAAAATTATCTAGGTTTGAAGTAGGACTAATTTTTAAATAATTCTCATAGCTTCCAGGGTAGCCTATACCAATACTCCAAACATAAGTATAAGGCATATTATTACTTTTAATTGAAAAGATCGGTTTGTGGTAACTAAATAGTTGACCAGTACTGTTATAATTCTTTAATACAAGCGTATCAGTACAAATTTCTGTCGTTGTGGAAACTTGCCCATTTGCAAATAGTAATTCAAAAACTAAAAGGAAAAGACTTGTTATTTTTTTCATATTATTAAGTTTAAAATAAAAGTACTTATTTTTAGTTTTTTTTATTTTTTTATTTTTTGTGCCACTCTCAATAGATTCACAATAATATTTAACAAGATCCGTCTGTAAAAAGGAATATTTTTTATTTTCCCACAATAAGACGGATACGACTCCCTGCAAAATGCATCCCAATCCTTATCCCAGATATCATCAAGATAAAATTGCTTTACGCCATACTCCTGCATATAGCCCAACACCTGTTCTGTATAATTATTTACTTCACTGGTTTGAATGGTACGCATATTTATCCCGGAACGTTCCCATCTGGTAAACCAGTCTTCAGGAGTGTTACTAATAGTATGTTGTGTAACATAATCATTCAGTCTATACGAATAGCTTAGTAACCTCCTGTAAAAAGGGGCAATTTTTTTTACATTTTCAATTACACTATACAATCTTTGCCGGCTGCGGTATTCAATAGTGCGGGTTAAAGCATAGTGCATAAACTTTACGTCTTCTATTTCAATTACCGGCGAATCGGGCTTTCTGGGTATTCTTACACTGTGAATTTTGCGTCCGGTATGCGGCGCTCCATCATCTATATATCCCAACGTAAAGTAGCTATTGTACCGTATGCATTGCGTAACCGGGCTGATGATATCAGGCTTTTCAAAAGTCAGCACCGTTCCTTCCTCAAAGTCATTCAATTGGCTCCAAAAAGAAGAGGTCATGGAAGCCGCCGTCATTATTTCATCAGCATCCAAAGCCAGCAGGCATTTCTTACCCGGAAACAGTTCTCTTGCTTTATCTATTAACAGTTGTTGCCGGTACAACTCGTCATACTCGGGATTATTATTCTCAATTAATATTGCTTTCGGGTGTTGCTTCACAATGTCCCTGCTATTATCCGTTGACATTTGGTCCGCCACTATAATAGCATCTGCAAACTGTTCAGTTACGGCAAGAAACCGCTCCAGTATCCAGCTTTCATTCTTTATAGGCGTTAATACAATTACTGGTAACGATGCCATTATTGAATACGCTTTCTAAGGCGGTTAATAAAAGAAAAACTATTTACAAATAAAGATTGCAGTACAGCACTGGCTGCCACCAGCTTAAACAATATTTTTAACCCGGCATTGCCTTGAGTTTCTTTAGTACAACGATCCAGCCCCTTCTTAAAGAGTAAGGTGTTTTTATTGGCTGCATATTTAAGGGCTATCTGCTGTTGCGAAGATGCCCATTTTTTATGGGCCAAATGTAATAAAGCGGTTTTATCTGCGTGTCCTTCAAAATACCTTTCTATATTGGCTATATGTATCTGGTAGTTCCAGTCCAATATTTCAAACTCACGGTTACTTAAGAAATGGCCTTGTGTTTCGCGGGTGCGAAATTTAAACAATACTTCTTTTAAATAAACAAAGTTGGTAATACGCAGCAGGCGTAACCATAAATCGGTATCGGCATACAAGCCAAATCTTGTTTCATAATACCAGCCCGCCTGTTCATGAACAGAGCGGCGC
>JBASZP010000324.1:0-1956 GCA_049660965.1 Daejeonella sp.
AATATACTCTTTTCTGGTACTTAAAAAATGAATTTCTGATATGAGCAAAACATCCGATTGAACAAAGCCTTTCCTCACTTTTCATTTCCGTAATTACAAGTAACTTATTCAAAATAAGGAGTACTAATTCAAAAATTGAAAAAGGAAAAAAGGAATCATCTAAATTGGAATAATCTCTTCTTTCGTCAATTACTGGACTTATTACATAAATATTTAATCCGGTAAATAGCTTTTTCGGTACTTTCAGTACAATAATATCAGGATTTTTGAATTTCTCAGTAATACGTACTTGAGATGCTTCGTATCTACGTGTAGTCAACATAATTGAACCGAGTAGAGAAATATCATTTATGAGATGATCACAACTGCCATACAATCGCGTATCAACCGGATATTTTTCAATTAGAGAATTGACACATACTTGAACCGCTTCTTGATATGTTATTCCAAGCTTAATCCAATTAGGAAAATAAGCTAAAACATAGTCCTCTGATTCATAAGCTTGATTTTCATCAAATTGAGAATAGGTTAAGTTCTCGATGGTGGAAAGTTTTGGGAAAAGCTCCAGAATATTTCGGATTTGAACTTCTGAAGAAACTGGGTGGATTGTTAAATTAGTCATGTTTTTTGTTTAATGGTTATCTCATAACTCTGAAGTATCACGAATACTATGTAATACTTGTTCTTGGGTATTAAACAAACATCAATCCTTAATAATATGAACGAAGTCTCAATCAAATCGATATCGTTCTAGAACACGAACATTCATCATTTTAACTTAGCCAATTCTTACTTCTGATTCATTTCCTGCAATGCTCTTAATTTTCGAATATTATCTTTGTGTAGATAAATATAAAATTTGCTTAAGAATAGGATTTATGATTTGATGTTCAGAATAAGTACTGGAAACAGAATCTACTAGATAAAATACGCAAACATTGAAAAAGGATCCAAGTTGGATTTCTTTATTTGAGAAAGTGGAAATCGATGAAATGAGGTGTTCATTTTTTATTCAAAACAAACACATGAATAGCTCATGTTTTTCCCAGCACTTCGCTAAACGGATTCAAGTATTAGCAAACTTAAATTGGTATAATCGTAATAGCTACGATTTTTTTAATGTAGTATTAAATTGAATAAATACTTTTTAAGGAATTGCTTAAGATAGAGCTATGAGATAACCATTAGTTTTTAATGTGCAGCTTATAATTGATTGTATCATAATCTAGGTTATTATGTCAAGAATAGAAAGAATGGCTTATTCTAATAATTTCAATCTTCCATATGAATTAGTCTATTCAATGAAAAGATAGTAATACGAAATTTATAACATGGTTTGAACTTTGAATCACTAAACAATTCTTTAGTCTTCACTAACAAACTTTTATCGAAGGTAGTTTTCATTTCAGGCCCAAGAAAATACATTTCAAGTCAGCTTTATCAAACTTGAGAATATGATGAAAAACTTGATTGCCTAAATAAAGAATTAGTATATCATCGTTCCCTATCTTCTTTTTGGTTTTGTTTAGTTCTATTCTGATTATATGATTACGAAATTCGGCAGGGTGAATCATCACAATAAGGATCGTCATTTTGGTATTATAAGCACTGACAGATTAGGTCACATTTATGCCATCGGAAAAACAGGAATGGGGAAGTCCACACTTCTTTTAAATATAGCGTTACAGGACTTACAAAATGGTATTGGATTTTCAGTTGTGGATCCACATGGTGATTTATGTGATGAACTCTTATCAAAGGTTGCAATAGAAAGAGAAGATGATGTTATAGTTATTGATCCTAAAAAAGTCGATCAACTGCCTTGTTTCAATCCAATTCAAGGACTAAAAGAAAGTGAGATGTATTATATGGCATCAAGTATAGTTTCTGTTTTTAAAAAGCTTTGGCATGATACCTGGGGGCCCCGATTGGAATACCTTCTTCGAAATACGATTC
>JBASZP010000325.1:0-2080 GCA_049660965.1 Daejeonella sp.
TTTATGATAACCGATGGCAAGCCTACCTGTTTGAAAATAGGCAAGCGTTATTATAAAAATAGTTTTGGCTTAGACCGTAAAATTACCAACCGCTGCCTGAACCTTGCGGCGCAGTGCAAAAAACTAAAAGTGCCCATAACCACTTTTATGATAGCCAGCGACCCCTACCTGCAGCGTTTTGTAACAGAGTTTACAGAAACCAATAATGGCAAAGCCTTCTTTGCATCATTAGATCATTTGGGGGCATTTATATTCAGAGATTTTGAAAGTGGCAAACGCAAAACATTATATTAGCCGGTAAGACGGTAAGAAAAAAATATGTATATACTTTCTAAAATTGAGGAACATTTGGCAAGAGAGATTACGGATTGTGCTTATAAGGTTCATAAGCAATTAGGACCGGGGTTACTTGAAAAAATTTATGAAAGTTGCTTTTGTCACGAGTTACTTAAAAAGGGGATTCCTTTTCATAGGCAAGTAGCTTTACCAATATACTATGATTATTTAAAATTTGAAGAAGGTTTAATTTTAGATGTTTTGGTTGCAGATTCAATAATATGTGAATTAAAAGCGGTTGACAAAATTAACCCGTTATGGGAGGCACAGCTTTTTAGTCACTTAAAACTAAGTGGTAAAAAAGTGGGGGTTATTATTAATTTCAATGTTCCTTTAATTAAAGATGGAATCAGACGTTTTTGTGTAAACACTATATAATTCTTACTTTCTTACCGGCTATTTTTAGACTGCAGTATAAGTGAGTGACACAACGATGATGAGTAAAGATTAAATGTTGATAATATAAAAAACATACATGGATATTAAGAAGATTAAAACAGTTGGAGAACTTAAAAAAAGCGGATACCAATCAAAAACGGTAAAAGAAGAATTAAGAGCCAACTTAATTAAAAAATTACAACAGAAAGAAACTACGTTTCCGGGAATACTGGGTTATGAAGAATCTGTAGTGCCCGATGTGGAAAGAGCCTTATTAAGTAAGCATAATATTCTTTTTTTAGGTTTACGCGGACAGGCAAAAACAAGAATGGCCCGTTTAATGACAGAGCTGCTGGATGAATACATACCCTGCATCAGCGGTAGTGAAATTAATGATGATCCGCTGGAACCGGTATCTCGTTATGCATTAGACCAATTGGCAGCGCATGGAGATGATACACCCATACATTGGATACACCGTAGCGAACGTTACGGCGAAAAACTGGCTACGCCTGATGTAAGCGTGGCAGATTTGATTGGAGATATTGACCCGATTAAAGCGGCTAACCTGCGCTTAACGTTTGCAGATGAAAGAGTCATTCATTACGGTATTATACCTAAAAGCAACCGCGGTATTTTTGTTATTAATGAAATACCCGATTTACAGGCAAGAATACAAGTGGCCTTATTTAATATACTGGAAGAAGGCGATATTCAGATACGTGGTTTTAAATTACGTTTACCATTAGACATGCTATTTGTTTTTACAGCCAACCCGGAAGATTACACCAACCGCGGCTCTATTGTAACGCCATTAAAAGACAGAATTGAAAGTCAGATTTTAACGCATTACCCCAAAACACTGGAAACCTCTTTAGCCATTACCGCACAAGAAGCACAGATAGATGATGCGCAAAAAGCAATAATTACTACCAGCGATCTTATTAAACGATTGATAGAACAGGTAGCTTTTGAAGCAAGAAGCAATGAATATGTAGATAAGAAAAGTGGTGTAAGTGCCCGTTTAACTATTGCTGCTTTAGAAAATGCGGTAAGTGCCGCAGAACGCCGGGCTATTATTAACCAGGAAAAAAATACGCAGGTATGGATTAGTGATCTTGCCGGTATTATACCATCAATAACCGGTAAAATAGAATTGGTATATGAAGGAGAACAGGAAGGGCCTTACCAGGTAGCTTTAAACTTGTTAGACAAAGCCATCCGTTCACAGTTTATTCAATATTTTCCCAACCCCGAAACGTTTAAAAAAAGAAGAAATACCGGCAAAGAAAGTACCCGTGAAGAAGAAAACCCTTTTAAAGCTATCATACGCTGGTTTGATAATGGCAACAGTGTAGATACGCCA
>JBASZP010000326.1:0-3112 GCA_049660965.1 Daejeonella sp.
TTAAATGCGCATTGATAAAAGTTTTATTTTCCAGATATAAATAGCCAAGCAGGTTATTTTCGCTGTCATATTTTACATGGTCATATTTTATAAATACCCTTTTGCCTTTTGTTTTGTCTTTTAGAAATGAAGTAGCCTGCCCGTTTATAACAGGATTTTCTTTGATACCAATTAGTTTGATGATTAAGCCATTGTTTAACAGGATTTTTTCAGGGCTGATAATTTCTTTAATAGTAAAAAACTCCTCCCTGTTTGCAGAGCTGTCTTTGTCAATCTTAGAACCAAATTGCAACTTCTTTATATCAATTTTCTTGTCCAGTGTATGCGGGTCTTTGAAAATATAAGGAAGATTTTGGATTTCCTGATCGAAATCAATTTTTGTATTATCTTGTTTTATAAATTCATAGGTCGTTCCGTTCAAATCTTGTTGGTGAGCCTGTAGTTTTTCTTTAATGACAGGCACAAATTCAGGGTTTATTTCATAGCCTGTTGAATTTCTGTCAAGATTTTTGGCAGCCAATGCTGTTGTCCCGCTTCCCGCAAATGGATCTAAAATAGTTTCCCCCACAAATGAAAACATTTTGATTAATCGTCTGGGCAATTCTTCCGGAAACATGGCAATATGCCCGTTTTGTTTTGCTCCCGAAAAATTCCAATGCCCCGCAAAAAAAGTATTCCATTCTTCTGCGCTCATTTTTGAAAGTTCTTTTTGTTCCTTTGTTGCTTTTGGGGCATCCCCCAGTTTTTTAAAAACTAAAATAAATTCATAGTCCAGTTTAAGGATTCCGTTTCTGGGATAGGGATACGAACCCATTTGAACGCCCCCTCCTGTTGTGTTCGAAGTAGTTACCTTTTGCCAAATGACAGCGCCCATATAATCAAAGCCAATGTTTTCACAGAATTTGATAATCTCCTCCCGAATTGGAATAACTTTATAGCGCCCGTAATAAACTGCCCTGGCAAATTGATCGCCAATGTTCACACACAACCTGCAACCATTATGCAGGGCCCGATAGCATTCTTTCCAAACTAAATTCAGGTTGTTGATATAATTCTCATAGCTGTCATGAAACCCGATTTGATTTTCTGTTCCGTAGTCTTTGAGTTGCCAATAGGGTGGAGAGGTGATAGCTAAGTGAACTGAGTTGTCTGCCAGCTCACTCATTTCCCTGCTGTCCCCGTTTATTATTTTATGATGAGTTTTCAAACGCCTGTTATTTGGTCAAAAATACTTATAAAAAGGGCACCTTTGCTAATAAGTTTACATGAGCATCTTTTAAAGCTTTTATGGCGTCTTCTTGTTTATTTGTTCCAATTAATAAAGTTAGCCCATTGTTGAAAAAAAGCTGAATTCCTTTATTCCCGGATATATTTAATGCTCTCTTTCCGGTTATAGAAACTCTAAGGCCCCAGCCTCCATATTCTAATATTGGATTATATTTGCCAACTTTTATGGCTTTTATAGTATTAAAAGTATATTTTTTATAATTTAATTGAAATGGAAAAAACCTGGTATATATACCATCTTGTTTTATAAGAGTGTTTAAATGAGTTATTTTAAATAAGATGGTAAGTATTATAATTAAAAATGCAAATATGATAAGTTGTAAATTAGTCATAGAATTTTGTCCAAATTTTTCTCCCTTATATAGTTGTTGAAAAATAGCATAAATAACTAATAAATTAAGACCTATCAGGAGTAACCATAAAGCAGTTTGCCTAAAATATTGCTTTTCAGAAAATAAAACATTTGTATCCATGATCAAAACATTAGAAAAATATGCCTGAACTGTAATTAATTGAAGAAAGCCTGTAGAAGCTGTTATTACAATACTTTCTAAATGTACTAAATACTTTATCTTAAAAACAGGGTTTCTTAAAAGATATTTTTAATTCAATACTTATATTCTCACAATTAGTGATAATATAGATTAAACATATTTTAAAAGGCGGACATGATTTATTTACCTTTGCCGCATGTGGAAGAATAACATTTTAGAAACCATTGGCAATACCCCTTTGGTTAAATTAAATACCATTACTAAGAATATAAAAGCTACCGTTCTGGCAAAGATTGAAACCACCAATCCCGGTAATTCTATTAAAGACCGAATGGCTGTTAAAATGGTTGAAGATGCCGAACGTGACGGCCGTTTGAAACCCGGCGGAACTATTATTGAAGGAACAAGCGGAAATACCGGGATGGGTTTGGCTATTGCAGCTGTTGTTAAAGGCTATAAATGCATTTTTACCACTACGGACAAGCAATCTAAAGAAAAGGTTGATGCTTTACGTGCTTTTGGCGCCGAAGTAATTGTTTGTCCAACCAATGTAGAACCCGAAGACCCACGCTCTTATTATTCTGTTTCTACCCGTTTAGAGCGGGAAGTTCAGAATTCATGGAAGCCCAATCAATACGATAATTTATCAAATACACAGGCACATTATGAACAAACCGGACCGGAGATATGGAAACAGACGGAAGGTAAAATAACCCACTTGGTGGTTGGCGTAGGTACCGGCGGAACCATATCAGGCACCGGGAAATATCTGAAAGAACAAAATCCCAATATTAAAATATGGGGAATTGATACCTACGGTTCAGTCTTCAAAAAGTATAAAGAAACGGGAGAGTTTGATAAGAATGAGATCTATCCATACATTACTGAAGGTATCGGAGAAGATTTTCTTCCACAGAATGTTGATTTTAGTGTAATTGACCATTTTGAAAAGGTAACAGATAAAGATGCGGCTTTAATGACACGTGAAATTGCCCGTAAAGAGGGTATCTTTGCCGGTAATTCCGCTGGTTCTGCGGTCGCGGGTTTACTGCAGTTGAAGGGTGAGCTGAAAGAAACGGATGTGGTAGTTATTATCTTTCATGATCATGGTACGCGTTATCTGGGTAAAATGTATAATGATGACTGGTTGCGTGAGCGTGGATTTTTAAAGGATGAAAAATTAACTGCAAAATCTATTCTAAGCAAGCGTGATCGCCAGGAGATCATTACCATTGATTGCGAAAAAACTATTTTAGAAGCCATTAATACTATTAAATCACTTAATATTTCTCAGATCCCGGTTACGCAGCAGGGAATGATCATTGGTAAAC
>JBASZP010000327.1:0-9328 GCA_049660965.1 Daejeonella sp.
GTGTAAGCCTTGCCTTAAATTTTAACAAATTCATAGATAGTTTGAGCTCATCAGTAATTACTAATTATAATTTAAATAATGGCATAGGTAATCCAATAGTCAGCCTTCCGGTCTCGCCATTTTTTGATCAGGTGATCCTTAAATTTGAAACCCCCATAGTGCGGGGTAATACCTATAAAATAACACTTGCTAACCTTACAGATTGTGCAGGTGCATTAATAGATGCCAGTGCAAATTCCGCGGAATTTATCTTTCCTAAAAAGATCACCAAAAACGATATTTTAATCAACGAAATATTGTTCAACCCCAAACCGGATGGAGTCGATTTTGTGGAGATCTATAATCATTCAGAAAATGTTCTGAAACTGCAGGAACTTAGTATCGCAACCATCGCTAAAGATACCATCAGTAGTGAAAAACAACTCAGTACTTCCGAACTATTATTCAGGCCGGGAGAATACCTGGTGCTTACTAAAGATCCGGATAATGTAAAACAGGAATATAATACTCAAAACCCTAATGCTTTCTTAAAACTGGCTGCCATGCCTTCATTTAATGATGATGCCGGAACAGTTATCCTGCTAAGTAATAATGTGCGCATTGACCAATTAGATTACACCGAAAAAATGCACTTCCCATTAATAAAAGATAAGGAGGGTGTTTCCCTGGAACGTTCTGATTTTAAACGTCCGGCAAATGAAACAGGAAATTTCAGATCCGCGGCTTCATCTGTTGGTTTTGCAACACCGGGTTATAAAAACTCCCAGTATAGTGAGAATGGAAAAACAGATGAAGAATTGACATTAAGTTCTAAAACCTTTTCGCCGGATAATGATGGCTTTGAAGATGTGCTACAGATCAGTTATAAATTTGATAAGCCCGGCCTGGTAGCCAATGTAACTGTTTATAATAACCAGGGAGTGATAATACGTAAACTGATAAAAAATACCAGCATAAGTACTGACGGAGTTTTTGTTTGGGACGGGCTAAATGAATTTAACGAACGTGCCGCTATAGGGGCATATATTATTTACGCGGATTTTTTTGACCTGGACGGGAAAATAAAAAAATACCGAAAAACCTGTGTACTGGCAACTAAGTTTAATTAAAGATTTACTGCTTTAACAACTTGTAGGATTAAATTAATTGTATTAAAGAACTTGGGAAGACAGAACGGCGGGCCGGGAGTATGGCCTGTGGGTTGAAGTTTCGTTCTGTCTTGATTTTTTGGTTACTTTTTCATCAAGGAAAAAGTAACATGCCTCCGCGGGATAGAGCGGACTGGCTTAAAAGAGGATTACAATTAGAGGTTCTCTGATTATGCGAAATTGTATAAAATTCAATCGCCAACTCGTTAATTTGTTAAATCAGATCGCTGAACAATCATCATGAATACCTCAATATATTTGCACAGCATCAATATTCGATATTCTCATATCTTAAACTTTTTTACCTTTGCCTAAACCGAATAATAAATGCAGGAAACAATTTTAGTAATTGGCTCTAACGGGCAAATTGGCACAGAACTGGTTACAGAATTACGCAAAATTAATGGCGATAATCATGTAATTGCATGTGATATACGCCGACCGGATTATGATATTAAAAACGCCGGCCCGTTTGAGTTTGTAAACGTTTTAGAAAAAGATACTCTAAAAAATATTTTCAAAAAATATAAACCAACACAAGTATATTTATTAGCCGCTTTATTATCCGCCACAGGCGAGCAAAACCCAAAATTAGCCTGGAATTTGAATATGAATGGTTTGTTGAATGTTTTAGACCTGGCAATAACTTTTGAAACAAAGCGTATTTACTGGCCCAGTTCTATAGCCGTATTCGGACCAAATTCCCCTAAAGACAAAACTCCGCAATATTGTGTGATGGACCCAAATACGGTTTATGGAATTAGTAAACTTGCCGGAGAGCGCTGGTGTGAATACTATTTTCAGAAATATGGTTTAGATATTCGCAGCATTCGTTATCCTGGATTAATCAGCTGGAAAGCCGCTCCCGGTGGCGGAACCACAGATTATGCTATTCATATTTTTCATGAAGCCCTAAAAAAGGGAGCTTATCAGTGTTTTCTCTCTGCGGAAACAGAATTACCCATGATGTATATGGATGATGCCATACGCGGAACCATTGAATTAATGGATGCTCCGGCAAAAAACATCAATATACGATCAAGTTATAATTTCGCAGGGATAAGTTTTACGCCGGAAATACTGGCAGCGGAAATTAAAAAACATATCCCTGATTTTAAATTAAGCTATGTAGATAATGACCCGCGACAAGCGATTGCCGGGAGCTGGCCAAAATCTATTAATGATAGCCAGGCACAAAAAGATTGGAACTGGAAAACCCGTTTTAATCTGAAAAACATGACAGAGGATATGTTAAAGAATTTGAAAAAATCATAATTAGTATGAAAGATGTAATTGGTAGAAATTATCAAACACTAATATTTGAATTTCGCGGAAATAAAGTTATCATGGATTTTCATCTTGCATCTTTATATAATGTAGAAACTAAACAATTAAAAAGACAGGTTAAAAGAAACATCGGTCGTTTTCCTGATGATTTTATGTTTGAATTAACTAAAGATGAATTTGATATTTTGAGGCGCCAAATTGGCACCTCAAGCTGGGGCGGTTCCCGAATTCCTCCAATGGCATTTACAGAACAGGGTGTTGCCATGCTTTCTTCTGTACTTAGTTCAGAAAAAGCCATTCAAATTAATATTGAAATTATGAGGGCATTTTCTAAATATCGTGCACTTTTGCGGAATGATGATGATTTGAAAGAAGAAATTAAAAACCTGGATGATAAACTTAATCATTCCTTCAGGTTTTTACTTGATAAAATTGATGCCTTACATCAAAAACAAGACACAGAGAAACCAGAACCAATTGGATATAAGATTAAGAAAAAATAAGTAATTATATGGGAAGGGCATACGAATTCCGTAAAGAAAGAAAATTTAAACGCTGGGCTAAAATGGCCGTTCAGTTTACCCGCCTGGGCAAAGAAATTGTAATGGCTGTAAAATCTGCCGGGCCAAACCCGGATACAAACTCACGTTTACGTACAGCTATGCAAAATGCCAAAGCTGTAAACATGCCTAAAGATCGTGTAGAAGCAGCTATAAAACGTGCTTCAAATAAAGATGAAAGCAATTATGAAGAACTAGTTTATGAAGGTTATGCACAGCATGGTGTTGCAATTTTAATAGAAACCGCAACAGATAATACGAACAGAACTGTGGCAAATGTACGCAGTTATTTTACAAAATGTGGCGGTACATTAGGTAAAACGGGTTCTTTGGATTTTATTTTTACACGTAAATCTGTTTTTAGGTTTGAGCCTGCGGAAATGGATTTAGATGAATTAGAATTTGAATTAATTGACGCCGGTTTAGAAGATTTATATGTGGAAGAAGATGCGGAAGGCAAAGATGCAGGAGTTATTCATACGTCTTTTGAAGATTTCGGTAAAATGCAAAAAGCACTGGAAGAAAAGCATATTACTGTAATTAGCGCTAAACTGGAACGGGTATCACAATCTACTACAGCAGTAACAGAAGAACAGGCTGCAGATGTATTAAAATTAGTTGATAAACTGGAAGAAGATGATGATGTGCAGGCTGTTTATCATAATATGGCAGAATAAACTATTTAATTTATTGCTTGTTACTCTATTTTATAAAAGCAAAAAATACCGCGATTACTATAAATCCAAAGGCAAGCATGTGATTCCATGCTATTTTTTCTGATTTGAAAAACAGTAGGGTAAACAATAGAAAAATAAGGATGGATATAATTTCCTGAATAATTTTAAGCTGCACCAGATTGAATGGGCCGCCATTCCCTTTAAAACCATATTTGTTAGCGGATATTTGAAAAGCGTACTCAGCCAAAGCAATGCCCCAGCTAATAAAAATAATCGCTACCAGGCCCAGATTTTTGCTCCAGTCCATCTCTTTAAACTTCAGATGACCATACCAGGCCAAAGTCATAAAGATGTTGGAAACAGTAAGCATACCTATGGTAAAAAGAGATTTCATGATTCTGTATTAATTGCAGATGTTTTGATCAGTATAATTGATAATCTATTTCAACAATTTGAATCCCGCTTCTTTTACATCCCTTGAATTTGACCCTATGTAAACTTTAAAATCTCCGGGTTCTGATGCGTATTTCAGATCATTATTATAAAACTTCAGATCATCATTCGTTATTGTAAAAACAACATTTTTACTTTCCCCCACTTTCAGAAATACTTTTTGAAAATTTTTCAACTCCTTTACCGGACGGGTTATGGAACCTGTCATATCACGGATATATAATTGCACAATCTCTTCACCATCCAATTTACCGGTATTACTAACTTTTACAGATGCCGTAATTTTTTGTGAAGGATTAATTGAACTTGTATTTAATGCTATATCGCCATAACTAAAACTGGTATAACTTAATCCGTAACCAAATGGGTATAATGGCTCATTATCTACATCCAAATATTTAGAAGTATATTTCTGATTTGGATCGAACGGCCGGCCGGTATTTTTGCTGTTATAATAAACAGGGATTTGTCCCACATTCCGGGGAAATGTCATCGTAATTTTACCGGATGGATTTGCTGCGCCAAATAATACATCAGTAATAGCCGGACCAGCCTTTGTTCCTGCAAACCAGGTTTCTAAAATGGCATCCATATTCCGGTCTTCCCACTGCAAAGTAAGCGGACGTCCGTTCATTAAAACTAAAACGACAGGTTTTCCGGTTTTTTTCAATGCTTTTAAAAGATCAACCTGATTATCCAGCAACCCGATCATACTTCTGCTGGCCGCTTCACCGCTCATCCCAAAAGCTTCACCTAAAACCGCTACGACAACATCCGCTTGCTGAGCAGTTTTTACTGCTTCACCAATTAGTTGCTCGGTAGTCTTTTCATCAGGTATTATTTCAGCGCCATGAGGGTTTAATTTGTTCCGTAGTAAGCTATCTTCTACCAGGTTACAGCCTTTAGCATATAAAAAATTAGTTGTACCATATTTTTGCTCTAAAGCGGTCCACAGGCTTACAGCTTGTTTCCAGTCACCTGCGCCACTCCAGTTACCAATCAAATCACGCTGGTTTTTCACGAGCGGACCAATAAATGCTATTTTTTGATTGCTCTTTAAGGGCAAGGTTTGATTGTTATTTTTGAGCAAAACCATACTTTTTATAGCTGCTTCTTTGCTAAGCTGCAATTTATCAGCGCTCATGATCCCGCTTTTGTTTCTTTCGTCACTTATATACCGGTATGGGTCATCAAACAAACCCAGTTTATACTTTGCTTCAAGAATTCGGCGACAGGCAGCATCAACCTGTGCCTGGGATACCCGGCCGGATTTAACCAGGGCAACCCCATGTTTCAATAGGATTTCTCCCACCATATCCATATCTACACCTGCGTTTAAAGCTAATTCCCCTACTTTTTGTTCATCACCCATACCGTGTTGTATCATTTCATTAATGGCGGTATAATCAGTTACTATCATCCCGTTAAAGCCCCATTGTTTACGAAGGAGATCTGTTAACAGCCATTTATTACCACTTGCGGGTATTCCGTCAATTTCATTAAATGAGGTCATCACGCTTCCTGCTCCTGCCTCAACAGCGGCTTTATAAGGCGGCAAATATTCATTGAACATTTTTACCCGGCTCATATCTACAGTATTATAATCACGGCCTGCTTCTGCGGCTCCGTAAAGTGCAAAGTGTTTTATACAGGCCATAATGGTATTATTTTTCTGTAGGTCATCCCGCTCATAACCTTTAACCATTGATTTTGCAATCTGCGAACCCAGCCAGGGATCTTCTCCTGCCCCTTCACTTACCCGGCCCCAACGGGGATCACGGGCAATATCTACCATAGGGGAAAAAGTCCAGTTTAGTCCGTCGGCGCTGGCCTCATCAGCGGCGGCACGTGCTGTGCGTTCTATCAGATCCATATCCCAGGATGCGGCCAGCCCTAATGGAACAGGAAAAATAGTGCGATGACCGTGTACTACATCATATCCAAAAAGTAGAGGAATTTTAAGCCGTGTTTGGTTAACTGCCATTTCCTGAAGTTTACGTACGGCAATTGGGGTAAATGTATTAAATACTCCTCCTACCAAGCCCTTTTTGATATTCACTTCAACATCTTTACTTACAATAGGGCCGGTTACATCAAAACCTACAGAAGGCAAATTTAGCTGACCAATTTTTTCTTCTAAAGTCATTTTCTGCATTAATCCATCAATAAAAGACTTCATTTTTGCATCCTTATTTTGTGCGATAACAGTGGTTGGCAGGTAAAGAATACCTAACAGGATAAGTGATCTTACTATTTTCTTCATCTAAATAAATTGTTTAACTATATAGCCTCACCCCAACCCTCTCCGGGGGAGAGGGAGATTAATAAGCTTATTTTATTGATTATATATTTTTTATTAGTTTCCTCTTTGGGAAGGCATCCGTAAGATTACCTCACCAAGTTTTTATTTATTCCGATACTAGTTAGTGGAATAAAATTTATTTTTTTAAATCCGGGCTTTCAAAGTCCAGTTTTTTTAATCCATTCTGTATTTCAGGGCAGCTCATAAATAGTTTCCAGAGTAAGCCCGAGCGATAATTTTCTATCATCACTATTATTGGCCCCTGATCTATGGCCAGATGCGATTTAGCATACCAATTTTCAGTCTCATTAAATGAATCCACAAAACCATACTCACTCCATATTTTATCCCCCAGATCATAATAGAAATGGCGAAGCGCCTGCATGGAATATTTTGGCGTGTATGGGAATGCCGCTAAAGCCGCTGTTGGCGTAATCACGCCCAGATCTTCGGTTGGAGAATGAGCGCCATACCCCCGGTGATTATCACTCGCAGTTAATCCCCAGTTATTTTCAGTATACCCTTTAAATTTTTTAGGGTTATCTATACAGTAGGCTCTGTTAATTAAAGTATGATTCGTGTTCTGTTCCCAATAATCAGCGTATTGGTCTTTTAAACCCTGAGGATTTAAACCTAAAAAAGAGTATTGCGAAAAGAAAAGCGGACCGCCATAATCAAAACCCAAAGGCAAAGTGATATTATAAAACTTTTTTCCGTTTTTAAAGAAAGCACTTTCTGTCCAGCCGCGGTTATATACATCAGAATTAATGGGATATTTTGGTGATGATGCTGACAACACATAAGTAATTAAACACTCATTCCATCCTTTGATCTGATGATTCATAGACCATCCATTATTGGGAGACCAATGCCAGTACAGCACATCCTGTCCGCCCTGGGTATGCCAGTTCCATTCTACACCAGACCATAGCCATTCAATTTTATTGCGAAGTTCTTCTTCCTTATTATTAGCGGCATTATAATATTGCCTGGCGCATAGCAAGCCCTGGAATAAATAAGATGTTTCTACCAGGTCAGCGCCATCATCTTTACGACTAAAGGGGATAGTTTTTCCTGTTTCCCCGTTTAACCAATGCGGAAATACGCCATGATACGAGTCTGCTTTAAGCAGGAAATTGACCATTTTGAGCATCCGTTCTACCGCCTGGTCGCGGGGGATCCATTTTCGCTCTGTAGCTACGATCATTCCCATTATTCCAAAACCCGATCCGCCGGTAGTAGTTACTTCATTACCATATTCATAGGCAATATTACTCCGCTCCCTGGCCAGGCCACTTACAGGATGACCAAAATCCCAGAAGTAACGGAATGTTTGCCTTTGAACTACGTCCAGCAAAGCACTGTCGCTTAAATTTTTGATAATCCCAACGGGTTTTATTCCTGTTTGTTCCTGGAATTGTTTAGTTTTTTTTTGTGCGGAACAAGTGCTTATAGATGCTAACAGGGAACAAAACAGGGTAAAGGCTAATTTCATTAAAATATTCTTTTTATAAATAAGGACTTTGAAAGCCAAGATCTTTCATTCCGGTTTTTACTTCGGGGCAACTCATAAATAAATTCCAAAGTAAACCGCTGCGATGATTTTCTATCATGATGATGATCGGCCCCTGGTCAATGGCTAAAGTAGAATTGGCAAACCACTTATCTTTTAAACTAAAGGCATCATAAAACCCACGATCACCCCATGTTTTATCTCCTAACTTATAATAGAAAAATTTCAATGCCCGCATAGATTCAACCGGTGTATAAGGAAAAGAAGACAATGCCGCTGTGGGTGCAATTACCCCTACATCGTTTGTGGGGGAACTCGCCGTATAACCATTAGCAATATCACTGGCTGTCAGTCCCCAGCAATCCGCACTATAGCCAAACTGCTTTTTAGGATTGGCTTTACAATATTCATAATTTATTTTGGTATGATTAGCCACCTGGGCCTGGTAATTTCCATATTGGTCAATTAAATCATTCGGATTAATCCCCAAAAAGGAATAATGAGAGAAAAATAAGGGTCCGCCATAAGACGGGCCTAAAGGAAGCTGGTAGGTATAATAAGTATTCCCGTTTTTCATATTCCCGTTTTGAGCCCAGCCATTGGTATACACTATTTTAGGTATGGCATGTGTTCTGGATGATGCTGCCAGAGCATATACAATTAATGCCTCATTCCAGCCGCGAACCTGTACATTCATAGCCCAGGCTTTGTTTGGGCTCCAATGCCAGTACAGCACATTTTCCTGGGCTTCTTTACGAAACCAGTTCCAGTCAACGGCATCCCATATTACATTGATATTGGCTCTCAGACCTGTTTCTGTTGCATCGGCTCCGTCAAAATACTGGCGGGCACATAAGAGCCCTTGTATCAGATAAGCTGTTTCAACCAGGTCGGCGCCATCATCATTTGCGCTGAAAGCAATGGTATTTCCATTATTCCCGTTTAGCCAGTGCGGGTAAACGCCATGATAGCTTTTGGCGGTATTTTTTAAGAAATTAACTATGGTTTTTATTCTGGCTGAACCTTCATCACGGGTTATAAAGCCATTGTGCACACCTGTAATAATGGCCATAATGCCAAAACCGCTGCCCCCGCTTGTAACCAGGTCTCCCGAAGAATTTCGCTCACGGGCTAAACCTGAAACAGGATGGGCAAAATCATAGAAGTATTTAAATGTTTGTTTTTGTATTAGCGTCAGCAGCTCATCATCTGTGATGAGAGGGAATTTATCCGTTGAATCTAATACAGTAGTGAATTTGTTGGTGGTATTATTTTGAAAACTTCCCTTTTTAGTGGATTGCAAGCCTGAATTAATGTTTAAAAAATAGCTTGTATATTTTTTTAAAGGAGTTTGTGGTTTTAAAATCAGGGTACTATCACTATTCTGA
>JBASZP010000328.1:0-3980 GCA_049660965.1 Daejeonella sp.
TCTGGTATTTCACAGACCACCATAGGTTTCGAACACTCCTAAGTAAAAATCCCGAATAGCTGTACCTATGCTTTAATTCAAAACGTTTAGCAATAAGCTCTATCAAAATACTGAAAAAGTCAATTCACTGTATTCCTCGGATTGCTTCTTTGGTTTTTAGCGCCCACTTTAGCGATTTTATAATTTAGTGATAAATAAAAATAACGGGTCAGATTGCTGTAACGCACATCCTCTATTCTGCCGTTGTTAACCGAGCGGTCTATATTTACGTTTTGCTTTAAAATATCATAGCCTTTTAAACTTAAGGTCAGGCGTTTTTCCATCAGATCTTTCTCAATACCTGCATTTAATAAAATTGTATTGGTATTAAACCCTTCAGCTCTGCCGGTTCTGCCCACATGTTCTACTTGGGCATCAATACGCATACTTTTGATAAACTCATAACTTAAATTCAATGAATTATTAAAGCTGAAATACTTATTATCTATTGCAGCAGCTGTTGAATTATTCACTATGCTGTATCCTCCGCTTAGGTATATTCCTGTATTCCATTTACCTTCAATATCATAGCTTATCTGCGCATTCGGACCGGCATAATACCTGTCGGTTATGTTTTTAACAGTATTGATAAAGCTGGTTCTGTGGTTTACATTAATGTTTACACCAGTACCCATTCTCAATCCTTTCAATTTCGCGGGCATCCCTAAGTAGGTACCTGTGCTAATGTAATAATTGCCATCGACATTTACAGGTCTGATATATTGTATGCCATTGGTATATTTAACATCATTAGCCACATCATCAAAAGATAAATTATACAGGAAATAACCATTCCAGTACTTGTTATTATCCGGACTGAAGGTATTAAAGTTAACAGACAGCCTGTGGCTTTTGATTATATCAAGATCGGGGTTACCCATCCGCTGGTATAATGGATTGCTGTTATTTTGCACAGGCTGTAGATCATTAACAGATGGTAAATTCACATTCCCGTTATAGTTGATCTGCAAGGTTTGGTTGGCTTTGTTTTTATAGTTAACCGCTAATCTTGGTAAAACATTCATATATTTCTTATTGATGTTTCCGGTATTTAAACCTGCGCTATTAAATACGCTGGCATCAAGCCCGGTTTGCTGTATCCCTGCACCAAAATTAAAGGTCCAGTCTGTTCGGGTATAAATAAATCCGAGCCTGCCTGCCTGCAGCCAGCTATGGTTATTAAACGTATTGGTAAAATCAGGCACAATGGTTTCGTATTTTCCACTAATCGTATTGTAATCAAAAGTGGCTTGCTGTGCATCTGTTGTGCTGCTATTATAAATATAGCTTAAGTTTGCATTCCATTTGCTGTTAAATACTGGCCTTACATAACCGGCATTTATAGTATAACTTTTACTGTTATTCTCCTGGTTAGCTTGTTGGTCTATCATATTAACCACAGCAGAACCGCTGGTATAATCTGTAATTAGAGAACGATTTACCCAATCAGAATTAAAGGTATTTTGTGTGCCGTTTAGTCGTAAAGAAACAGAGCCTTTTTTATTTGCCATCCGGCGAAGAACAGAAAACTCGCCAAATAAAGAGGGTGTAAAGTTTTTCTGTTTAAGATACTGGGTACCATCATTCGCTTTTCCGGCATCATCAAAAGCAGAGTTAAATGAACGATTATTACTATTTGTAGTATTGTTCAGGATCACATTAGGCCTCAGAATAACATCTGTAAGAGAATCCGGATGATATTCTGCTTTGAAATTAAAACGATGCGCCTGGTTATCGCTGTTGCGATTGTTAAGTTCCGCGGTTCTTAAAATATCGTCCTGGCTCAGATCCTGGATATTAGAAAAGCGGTTGCCAATACCTTTGGAGAAATAGGTAAAATAACTGCTGCTTAAAGCCAGCGTACTTTTCTTACCCCAGGTATTGCTATAGTTTAAGCCTCCGCTATGCGTAGTTACTGCGCCAATGGCACTATTATCAAAAACTCCTGAACCGCCAATGGTTGTTTTGCCATTGTTTACGCTAATGGAGAAGTTTCCTCCGGCTGGCGGTGAAAAGATAGTACCAATATTTCCGCCCGTAAAGCTGCTCAGGTCATCATAGGCAAAGCTTGCATTATTAATATTATTGCTCATTCCTAATAAAGCAAACTGCATATTTTTATTAAAATGATTTGCGCTTATATACCCGTTATATTTATCTGTAGTACCGCCTGCAATAGTCGCATTACCAAACCACCCTTTCTTTTTATCCTCTTTAATAGTCAGGTTTAATACTTTTTCACGTTGTCCGTCATCAATTCCGGTAGCTTTTGCTTCCAGCGTTTTACTGTCTACGATCTGTACTTTTGAAATCGCATCTGCCGGGAGATTTTTAGTTGCGGTTTTAGGATCAGTACCAAAAAAATCTTTTCCATCTACTGTTAACCTGCTTACTTTTTGCCCCTGCACCAATATATTACCATCTTTATCTATTTCTACGCCGGGCAGTTTTTTAAGTAAATCTTCTACAGCAGCATTGGGTTTAGTTTTAAAAGCATTCGCGTTAAACTCTAAAGTGTCTTTTTTAACTTTAACTGAAACCAGACGACCTGTTACGGCAACTTCTTTTAAAGCAATAGCATCTTCTTCCATTTTTAAAGTACCCAAATTAAGCAGATCGTTAGAAATACTTATACTCTTTTCTATAGTTTTAAAACCTATAGATGTAATTTTTAATACATAATTGCCCTGCTTAATATCTTTAAAATTAAACTCACCTTGTTGATTAGTAATCCCGCCAATTCTTTTAGATGAATCAGCGGGATCTGATAATACAATAGCGGCATATTCTAAGGGGGCATTTGTTTTAGTTTCAATTAATTTGCCAGTCAGGCTTGCTGTTTGCTGTGCAAAAAGTTTAGTGCTTAAGAGCAATAGAGTAATTATAACAAGATGGGTTTTAGCTTTAAAATTCATTTTATTAGTTAGGGATTTTTGAAAAATAACTGCATTCAATTATCCACAAGACGTAAAAAAAAATAAAATGTGACAATTGGGAAGAATAAATCTTTATTATGTGTCAGGTGGAAACACCTGGCACCACCAAAGGAATATACCTTATCTTATATTTTAAATGCACATATACATTCTTACGTATTGTGATAAAAACACTATTCATCATTCTCAATAGCTGTAATAATTTCGTAAACTTGAGCTTATGAAAAGAAGACTTTTACCCTTATTTAAAGCCATCTTTAAATATGTCTTACTAGCACTCCTTTTCATTTGCTATTCATTTATTACAGTATGGGGGGTCTGTTTTTCGTTAACTATCGCCTATTTCTTGTTAGTAACATTTTTCTTAGGACTTATCTGGTTTTCTAAATCTAAAAGGCCTAAGATTTTATATCAAATTTTACTTTTGGGGATTTTGATTTACATCTTATTAATTCCACTAAGTATCTGGCAATACAATCAGAAATCAGCCCTCTTACAGCAAAAAATAGATATAGGTAAACCACTAACAGTTATAGAAAAATCAGGAATTTATGGCCTCAATATCCTGATCGGGCTTGGAAGTTATATTGTATTTCCTGAAGTAGCTAAAGAAACTTTATTCCTTATGTTTCCCGATAAGGATAAGACCAAGGTTTTTCACAACGCTGCTTTTCTAAAATCTGAACATATACAAGATCAAATTAAAAAGAAGAAAAAGGGAAAAGTAGTTTGGAATATGAGCCGGATTTCCCACAAAGAACTTAGATATGCTTTAGCTTACAATCCCTGTATAATTGAAACCATTCACCTGAAAGATTACAAGGAAGTAATTTTAATGGTCCCTATAAGTTATCCAAAGAAATCCTCAACCGTAATTGGAGGGCACTGAAAAAGTCCTTAAGAATTAGCGGGTATTAAAAGGAGTAGGAAGCCTTGTCTTTCTGCTCCTTTTTTTGTAATTTGAGAGTGTAATCAAAAGGCCATTCAGATGTTAGTTCAGCAACA
>JBASZP010000329.1:0-6416 GCA_049660965.1 Daejeonella sp.
GCCTGTGGGTGGAAGCTTCGTTCTGTCTTGATTGTACTCAGTTGTGTTTGCTTTTTTAAGGCCTTCGTGGTCTTCGGCATTGGTTACTTTTTCATCAAGGAAAATTGTGAAGCAATCATGAACACCAATAAAAAACAAACAGAAGTGAATAACGTAACATGCCCCCGCGGCATAGAGCGGATAGTGGTAAAAGCCAATTAATTCCGATTTTAACCAGGTGAAATTTTATAAAATTCAATTAAACACTATGTTAAGAGAATTTTAAGACGGAAAAATCGTTTTATCAGGGCATTGTAAGCATTAATAAAAACAATAATCACTAACATAGTAAAAAACTACTTTCTTTCTAAAAATATACAGATGATATGTAAATTGCCCAGGCAAAACAATGTGAATTATGAACCTGGACATCAACTCTTTCGAAGATTATAAACGCATTTATGATTATAGCATAACTGAACCCGAAAGTTTTTGGGCAGCTGTTGCCGATGAATTCTACTGGCAAAAAAAATGGGATAAAGTCTTGGAATGGAATTTCAAAGAACCCAAAGTAAAATGGTTCCAGGGAGCGAAACTGAACATTACAGAAAACTGCCTTGACCGCCACCTTGAAAAGGACGGTGATAAAACAGCCATTCTTTGGGAACCTAATGATCCGGAAGAACATTATAGAAAACTGACTTATAAAGAACTTCATTTCAAAGTATGCCAGTTTGCCAATGCACTTAAAAACAATGGTGCAAAAAAAGGAGATCGTATCTGTATCTATATGCCTATGGTTCCAGAACTAGCTATTGCCGTTTTAGCCTGTGCCCGTATTGGCGTCATTCATTCTGTTGTTTTTGGCGGCTTTTCGGCACAATCCATTGCCGACCGGATCCATGATTCTCAATGTTCATTAGTTATAACCGCCGATGGTGGTTTTCGCGGCAACAAAGACGTTCCACTTAAAAATGTAATTGATGATGCACTCGTTCAGTGCACATCTGTACAAAAAGTAATTGTCCTTACCCGCAACCGTACACCTGTATCAATGATCAAAGGACGTGATGTATGGTGGGAAGATGAAATAAAGAAAGTAGAAACACATGGAAACCCGCCCTGCCCCGCCGAACCCATGGATGCCGAAGATGAGTTGTTTATTCTATATACATCCGGTTCAACCGGCAAACCCAAAGGCGTGGTACATACCTGTGGAGGATATATGGTTTATACCGGTTATACCTTTAAAACCGTGTTTCAATATAAACCCGGCGAAATCCATTTTTGTACCGCCGATATTGGCTGGATCACCGGGCATTCCTACATCGTTTACGGCCCCTTATCACAAGGCGCCACCACTTTATTGTTTGAAGGAATTCCCACCTGGCCTGATGCCGGCAGGTTTTGGCAGATTACAGATAAATACCAAGTGAATATCCTGTATACAGCCCCAACGGCCATTCGTTCCTTAATGAGTTTTGGCGAAACACCACTAGAAGGAAAAGACCTCAGTTCCTTAAAGAAATTAGGATCCGTTGGCGAACCTATTAATGAAGAAGCCTGGCACTGGTACAATGAAAAAATAGGAAAAGGCAACTGCCCCATTACCGATACCTGGTGGCAAACCGAAACTGCGGGTATAATGATAGCGCCCATAGCGGGCATTACCCCAACCAAACCCGGTTATGCTACCTTACCCTTGCCGGGGATACAACCCTGCCTGGTAGATGAACAGGGTAATGAACTAAGCGGAGATGGGGTTAGCGGAAATTTATGTATCAAATTCCCATGGCCGGGTATTATCCGGACAACTTATGGCGATCATGAACGCTGCCGTACCGCTTATTTTGCAACTTATGCGAATATGTATTTTACAGGTGATGGCTGCTTACGCGATGAAGACGGCTATTACAGAATAACAGGCCGGGTAGATGATGTGATCAATGTTTCCGGCCACCGTATTGGAACCGCGGAAGTTGAAAATGCCATAAACAGACATGCCGATGTGATTGAAAGCGCCGTGGTGGGCTACCCGCATGATATCAAAGGGCAGGGTATCTATGCCTATATAATTCTGGGTAATTCTGTTCATGATCATGATCTGACGCGGGCGGATATTTTACAAACCGTGTCCCGTATTATAGGCGCCATTGCCAAACCCGATAAAATTCAGTTTGTAACGGGTTTACCCAAAACCAGGTCCGGTAAAATTATGCGCCGGATATTAAGAAAGATCGCTGAAGGCGAAACCTCCAGCCTCGGGGATACGTCCACCTTGCTGGATGCCGGGGTAGTGGAAGAAATAAAAGCCGGGGCCGCTAAACTGCCAGGCAGAAATACCTGACAGCACAATAAGAAATGGCGATCATCTGATGTCCGGGCAGGTTCTCTTTGAGAAACCCTGCGGGGGCAAAGATCTGTTAAAACATAAAACCAACAGAAACTGAAATAACACTATTTGTTTTTTTATCCGTTGAAGCTCCTCCAGGCGCTAAATTTGACAAACCTAAACCATAATTAGCCCCTATATTAAATCCGTTAGTTAATTGATAACCTGCTAATACATTTAAACCAAAGTCAATTGCTTTTAATTGGTCATTATTTTTATCATTGCCAAAGTCTATATCTTCTTCATAATTATCAGTCGTTATTACACCTCCATTATCTGTTACTGCTTTACTTCTAATTTTCCCGGCCAAAGCATAAGCAGCATAAGGCCCTGCGCCTATATAAAATCCCTTAATTTTAAATACGGCATTAACCGGAAGCTCTAAATACATCACAAATGTTCCTGATAATTTTGTAGTACTATTATCATTTTCAAGTTCATATTTTTGCCCTTTACCACTAAGGCTTAAGCCAGGCTGTACTGAAAATGAATTTGAAATAGGCACATCAACTAAACCTGAAAAGTGGAATGAAGTTAAAAATTTTGATGCGTCTTTTGCTTCACTTGTATAGCCGCTTCCTGAGAATACTGTTTTTGCAAAATTTACCCCTGCTTTTACACCGTACTTAATTTCGGATGTTTGTGCCAATACACTGCCTGCTAAAACGCAGCCTAATGCTAATGTTACTACTTTTTTCATGTTTGTTGATCTTTAGTTTGTTAATTTATAGTTTATTTAATAGCTGATAAATCTGGTTTAAGGCGTTCCGCAGCCTCCATTATGTCCGGGCAGGTTCTCTCTGAGAAACCCGCGGGAATAAAATGATCATATTTCTGCTACTTGCCGGACGGAGTCCCCTGTTTTAGTTTAGATTTAAGACTCTCCTTCGGAAGACTTAAACCAGAGGGGGGCAAATACTTATTCTATCTTTCTTATTTTATGATTACCTGAATCAGCAACATATACTTTTCCCTGTGCATCAATTGCCACTCCACGAGGGGCGTAAAACTGGGCTTTTGCTGCCTCACCATCCAAAAATGCGCCCATAAATGGGTTATCCGGTTTGGGTAAATAACCACTGCCTGCCAGGGTGCTTACCTCTCCTGCCGGGGTTATTTTCCGTATTCTATGATTAAACAAATCTCCTACATATACATTACCCTGGGCATCTACGGTTAATCCGGCAGGTTTATTAAATTTAGCTGCTGATCCTGTACCATCGGTAAATCCTCCTTCACCTGTACCCGGATCCACACTACCGGCCAGGGTTGTTACTATTCCTGCAGGGCTTATTTTCCGTATCCTGTGATTGTTGCTATCTGCTACATAGACATTGCCCTGTATATCTACTGCTACTCCACGAGGCGAATCAAACTGAGCTTCCGGATCTCCCGCCTGTAGTTTATCTTTAGAACCCGGGGTATCACTACCCGCCAGGGTGCTTACCATTACCGACCCGTCTGCCGGCTGGGTGATTTTCCGTATCCTGTTACTATTATAATCTGCTACATATACATTACCCATCGCATCTACCGCTACTCCGAAAGGAGTTTTAAATTGAGCCAGCGCCCCGCTGGTATTATCTGTAAAATCTGATATACCGGTACCTGCCAGTGTACTCACCATTACCGGCCCGCTTGCCGGCTGGGTGATTTTCCGTATCCTGAAATTATTGGCATCTGCTACGTATACATTCCTGTACTGATCTACTGCTACTCCTGACGGGGTCTTAAATTGAGCCTGTTCCCCTGTACAAGTTGCAACCAGTTCATTACCCCCGCCTGCCAGGGTGCTTACCACCCCGTTCTTAGTAATTTTTCGTATCCGGTTATTCCCGGCAGCTGCTACATATACATTCCCGTCCTGATCTACCGCTACGCTATATGGACTATTAAATGTGGCCTGTTTTCCTTCACCATCCAAGAAGGTACCAAAATTACCGCTTCCGGCCAGGGTGCTTACCATTAGTGAAGCTTGCGGAGTTGTTTTTTTATCTTTTTTACAGGAAGCGGGTAAAAGAATTACTGCTATGGCCAGTAAACTTAACGTTTTAGTGATCGTCCCTGTTTTACAGAAGACGCTGAATTTGTTTGTACGTGTTTTCATCATTTAAAAGATTAGTATGCTATTGAAATTATTTCCCTGCTACTGTACAAATATAATGCCTTTTATTTTAATGCTTTTAATTAAACAGTAAAAGGTTCGGCATGTTCTGAAATGTATGTTGAACTGGGTTATCAAATTGGATTTCCAATCCATCTAATAAGTTAGTTCGGGATGCCCTGCGGAACATCCCGAATAGCGATTGAGCGAAGTCGAAACCTTATAGTACATTAAGCGCCCTTCCTCCTTAACTCCTAACAATATATTCTAAAATTGTGCTTAATTTGTCGCCCTTCGACTTCGCTCAGGATGACAAATTATAAAAAGTTTATGTTAGATTTCTACGAATGACGACTTAAAAATAATCTTCCGAGCATTTATGGTAATAAAAAAGACCAGGGAGTAAATGTATAAATCCCAGTTTTTAGTGTGTTAATCTCAAATTTGAGTGTCGGAGAGTCGATTTTTAGTGTTTTAGTGCCAAGTTTGAGTATTAAAGACTCAATTTTCAATGTCTGAGATTCAATTTTGAGTGTCTGAGGCTCAATTTTCAGTATGAAAGGCTCAATTTTGAGTGTTTGAGGCTCAATTTTGAGTGTTTGAGGCTCAAATTTCAGTATCCAAGGCTCAATTTTGAGTGTTTGAGGCTCAAATTTCAGTATCCGAGGCTCAATTTTGAGTATCTGAGTTTCAAATTTCAGTATCTGAGTTTCAATTTTCCGGAGAGGGTTAAGAGAATATAAAAAAGACTGTAACTGTACTTAACTAGAATGATACAATACCCATTGTAAATAGCCGTTATATTCATACACATTTAAAAAAATCTAAAATTTATGGACAAGCTGGAATTAAAAGGCAAATGGAATGAGATTAAAGGCAAAGTAAAACAGGCTTATGCCGATCTTACGGATGATGACCTGAAATATGAAGAAGGTCAGGATGATGAATTACTGGGCCGTTTACAGCAAAAAACGGGTAAAACGCGGGAAGCTGTGATTGACTGGCTGAAGAGTCTTTAAAAACGAATCCCTGCAACAAAAAAAAGGAGTTTTGATTTATATCAAAGCTCCTTTTTAATTTTATACAATTAGATGAGCTTATAATTTTCTTTTTACTTCTACCTGCTCGTACGATTCTACAATATCTCCCACTTCTATATTATTAAAGTTTTGGATGTTTAAACCGCATTCATAACCGGTGGCCACTTCTTTTACATCGTCTTTAAAACGTTTTAATGAGGCCAGTTCGCCGGAATAGATAACCACACCATCGCGGATGATCCGTACTTTACTGTTACGGGTTATTTTACCGTCCAGTACCATACAACCTGCAATGGTTCCCACTTTACTGATCTTGAATACTTCCCTGATCTCTACGTTAGAGGTAATTTTTTCTTCAAACTCCGGTGCAAGCATACCTTCCATCGCCGTTTTCACTTCGTTAATGGCATCATAAATAATGGAATATAAACGAATGTCGATCTGCTCGTGTTCGGCCAGTTTACGGGCACTCGCGGAAGGGCGTACCTGGAAACCAATAATGATGGCATCAGAAGCGGAGGCTAATAATACATCGGATTCTGAGATCTGCCCTACGGATTTATGGATGATATTCACCTGAACCTGTTCGGTAGAAAGTTTTAATAATGAATCGGATAAGGCTTCAATGGAACCATCCACATCACCTTTTACAATCACGTTCAGTTCCCTGAAGTTACCTATGGCTAAACGGCGGCCAATTTCATCTAAGGTAATGTGTTTCTGTGTACGTAAGCCTTGTTCACGTTGTAACTGCAAACGTTTATTGGCAATTTCACGGGCTTCTACTTCGCTTTCCATGGAGTTAAACTTATCGCCCGATGTTGGGGCTCCCTGCATACCTAACACCTGTACCGGTGTGGAAGGGCCGGCCTGTTCTACTTTCTGGCCTCGTTCATTATGC
>JBASZP010000330.1:0-4908 GCA_049660965.1 Daejeonella sp.
GGTGTTACTAATGAGCATATTCGTAATTTAATACGAGATATGATTCTTCACCATGCTTGTTGTATTGGGAGCATACTGTGGGGAAATGGATATTGGATAATTCAAAATGAAGCAGAATTGGAAATGACAGTAAGAAGTTTAAAACAAAGAGGCCAGGGAGTTCTACAAAGATCCGAAGCATTAGAACAAAGTTTTCAAAATAAAAATAATGAATAAAGACTGGATGACCGAATCCGATGGCGAAGGTTTAAAATTTAAACATGAAACACTTTTAAATTACGGGTTAAACAGGTGGGGCTTAAATAAAGCCTACAGTGTAGGCGCTTTATCCGAATTGATCAGAAGTTGTGCACCCAATGAACTTAAAGAATGGGAAGAATTTTACTTTACCAAAGGCAAACAAAAAAAGAAAGATGGTATAAACATAACCAGGGAATATATTACAGGGCTGGGACAAACACTCTATATTAAATTAACTGAAGTAGTGCAAAATGAACTCGCTTCTATAACTGAAGAAGAATGTATAGAATATGCCTATAACCTTGTTCTTCGCAGAACATACGATGGATACAGAACAGAAATTGAAACTATTTATGGTCAATTGGAAAGTGCAGTTGAACGTAAAATAGAACCAGCGCCTGATAATTGGGACAGGACTTACAGCGTTGATTTCTTTATAAAGATTGGAACTAAATTTATTGGTATCCAAATTAAACCAATTGCATCCGGACAGGCATTAAATCAATATCAATGGATTGAAATGCACATGGTAAATCATCAAAGATTTGAAATTGACTTTGGAGGCAAAGTATTTTTCGTTTATTCAACAAAAACTTCAGCAGGAAAAAAGACAATTTATAATACGGAAGTTATAGAACAGATTCGCCAAGAAATTAAAAGATTAGAAAACCTATAATAGTTTACATATTAAATACTATTTCCTTTGATTCACCAACCCGTTCGTTAAATTCCCTTAACAATTCGTTACATCCACTTATGTGTTATTTAGATTCACTTATGTGTTCTTTGTATCCACTCATGTGTTCGTTAGATAAACTTATATGTCTATCATATTCACTTATGTGTTCGTTAGATCCACTTATATGTTTGTTAGATTCACTTATGTGTTCGTTAGATCCACTTATATGTTCTTTAGATTCACTTATGCGTTCGTTAGATCCACTTATATGTTTGTTAGATTCACTTACGTGTTCTTTAGATCCACTTATGTATTTTTTAGATTTGTTAAGCTGTTTGTTAAATGCGGGTGCTTAATTGTTAAATTCAGCTATTAAAATTTCAAGTGTTTAACTGTTAATCCATGATTAATCAATTGTTTTAAGGAATCTATACCTACTTTCAAATGAGTTTCTACATACTTTTCGGTTACCTTGGAGTCACTTTCCGCGGTTTTCACCCCTTCAGGGATCATGGGCTGGTCGGATACTAATAATAAAGCGCCCGTGGGTATTTTATTGGCAAAACCTGTGGTAAAAATGGTTGCGGTTTCCATATCAACAGCCATAGCCCTCAAGCTTTTCAAATATCGTTTAAAATTTTTATCATGTTCCCAAACGCGACGGTTGGTGGTATAAACCGTACCGGTCCAATAATCACGTGAATGATCGCGAATAGTGGTGGAGATAGCTTTTTGCAAAGCAAAAGAAGGCATAGCTGGAACTTCCGCCGGGAAATAATCATTGGATGTACCCTCTCCTCTTATCGCAGCGATAGGAAGAATGAGATCGCCGATATTGTTTTTCTTTTTTAAACCTCCGCATTTACCCAGAAACAAAACCGCTTTAGGATGTATTGCGCTTAACAGATCCATCATAGTTGCCGCCATAGGGCTGCCCATCCCAAAATTAATAATGGTAATGCCATTGGCTGATACGCTTTGCATAGGTTTATCCAGACCCATGATCGGTGCGTTTCCATTCCATTCAGAAAAAAGATGCAGGTATCTTGAAAAATTAGTCAGCAATATAAAATCGGTAAACTGGTCTAATGGCCGGCCGGTATAACGAGGCAGCCAGTTATTAACAATATCTTCTTTATTCTTCAGGCCTTTTTTTATCGGGGTTTCAACTTCTTTTAGTTGTTTAGCCTGTTTTACAATTGCAGGGTCTTTTTTTATTTCTTTTTCTTCGTTCATACTATCTATTCTTTAAATACAAAAAATCCCGCTAAGGCGGGATGTTGTTTTATGCGGCTTTCAATTTTTTCAGATCAGATTTTTCAAACTTTTCTGTGGCATAATCAAGGTTAACGAATAACTCTTTACTATGTTTGCCCGAAGGTGTTTCATACATGGCATCAATCATAATAGCTTCACATATTGACCGTAAACCTCTTGCGCCAAGTTTAAATTCCATAGCCTTATCTACAATAAACTCCATAACCTGTTTGTCAAACTCCAGTTTAACGTTTTCATATTCAAACAGCTTTTTATATTGTTTAATTAAGGAGTTCTTGGGTTCTGTTAATATGCTTAAAAGTGTTTCCCTGTCAAGCGGGTTTAAATGTGTAATTACCGGTAAACGCCCTATTAATTCGGGTATTAATCCAAATGCTTTTAAATCTTGCGGGGTAATGTATTTATAAAGGTTTTTAAGATCAATATTTACATCTTCCTTATCTACTTTATAACCCACCGTCTGTGTGCGTAAGCGATTAGCGATTTTCTTTTCAATGCCATCAAATGCGCCACCCGCGATAAACAGAATATTATTAGTATTTACCGCGATCATTTTCTGGTCGGGATGTTTACGCCCGCCTTGTGGTGGCACATTAACTAAGGTACCTTCCAGAATTTTAAGTAAGGCCTGTTGAACACCTTCGCCGGATACATCGCGGGTTATTGAGGGATTATCACTTTTACGGGCAATTTTATCTACCTCATCAATATAAACAATACCTCTTTCGGCAGCAGCCACATCATAATCTGCGGCTTGTAATAAACGGGTTAAAATGCTTTCAACATCCTCGCCTACATAACCGGCTTCTGTTAAAACTGTTGCATCGCAAATGCAAAAAGGAACATTTAAAACTTTTGCTATGGTTTTAGCTAATAACGTTTTTCCTGTCCCTGTTTCACCCACCATAATGATATTGGATTTTTCGATCTCAACTTCATTTTTATCAATTTTCTGATTGAGACGTTTATAATGGTTGTAAACAGCAACGGCCAAAACTTTTTTCGCCTGATCCTGACCAATGACGTATTGATCCAAATGGGTTTTTATTTCGATGGGTTTTAATAAGGTTAAAGCAGATTCTGCCGATTTAGCTTTTTTAACAATTAGCTCTTCTGCCAGTATCTGGTTGGCCTGGGTAACGCATTTATCACAAATGTGTGCATCTAAGCCGGCAATAAGCATCAGCGTATCCTGTTTACCCGCTCCGCAAAAAGAGCATTTAATATCTTTATTCGTTTTACTCATTATTTTTTAACTTCCGAAGAAACCAGAACTTCGTCAATCATTCCATATTCTTTGGCTTCATTAGCGATCATCCAGTAATCCCGGTCCGATGCTTTTTCAACCCACTCATAAGTCTGTCCGGAATGATTTGAAATAATCTCATAAAGTTCTTTTTTTAATTTAAGCATTTCCCGCAGGTTGATCTCCATATCTGAAGCCACACCCTGTGCACCTCCGGAAGGCTGATGGATCATTACCCGGGAATGTGGCAAAGCTGCCCGCTTACCTTTTGTACCTGCACAAAGTAATACTGCCGCCATGGATGCGGCCATACCTGTACAAATGGTGGCTACATCAGGAGTGATGTATTGCATGGTGTCATAAATTCCTAAACCCGCATAAACAGAACCACCCGGTGAGTTAATGTAAATTTGTATATCACGTTTGTTATCTGTTGACTGTAAGAATAATAATTGAGCCTGTATAATATTCGCAATACCTTCATGAACGGCATCCCCCAAAAAAATGATCCTGTCCATCATTAAACGTGAAAACACATCCATTTGTGCTACGTTTAACTGGCGCTCCTCAATAATATAAGGTGTCATTGCAGTTGGAATGGATGCACTCTGTACTCTGCCTATAAAGCTGTCGACATGATGGCCACCAATGCGGTGATGTTTTACAGCGTATTTACGAAATTCATTTTTATCTATATTCATTTTTTAAGGATAGGGCCTGCGTTTCCCGCAAAGCGATTAGTTAATATTTTTTATTGAATTTATATCGACTGCGTTTTGACAGACATTTTTTGTTTACTTTAACTCTAAAAACTGGTTATATTCAATTTCTTTCTTATCTAAAGTAACAACATTTTTCAGATATTCAAATATATGTTGTGCTTTTACCTTAGCTGTAATATGATCTGCATTTTCTTTTTTTTGCAGAAAGTCCGCAGTAAACTGGCCTAACTGTTCATCAGGAAAAGCCTGGGGACTATACATTCTGAACTGGGCATCTAAATATGCTTTCGCTGCTGCGAATATTTCTTCATATTTAATTTCTAAAGAATTTTCTTCGACAATTTTATTTTCAATCAGCATCCATCTTAAGCTATCAGCAAATTTATCATAGTCTTTTTCGATCTCGTCGGCCGGAATTTTTTCATTAGTTGATTTCAACCAGCGCTTTAAAAACTGGTCAGGCAATTGCATATTTACTTTATTTAATACAAAATTGCGCAAATCATTTTGAAGTTTTTGATCCGCATCCTGAACCATCATCGATTCTAATTCCTCTCTCATCCTGTCTCTGAACTCTTCTTCTGTTTTTACAACATCAGCACCAAAGAGTTTATCGTAAAACTCCTGGTTTAAGTCCGCACCTTCCAGGCGGTTTATATTTTTAACGGTTAACTGGAAATTTGACCTTAGCTCTTGCGCATCCTCTTTATTTATATTTAATACTTTGGCAATTTGTGCAGCAT
>JBASZP010000331.1:0-4775 GCA_049660965.1 Daejeonella sp.
TCTATCACTTACCCCTTTGGCCACAGTTGCATTATCACCCGTTAATAAGATTACCTTGATATTAGTTTCATGCAATGTTTTAATTGCCTCTGCGGATTCAGGTCTTATTTCATCAGCCAGAGCAATAGACCCAGCAATATCATCATCAATTAATACAAATACAAGGGTCTCTTCCGACTTTACCATATCTTCCTTTGTAAGGAATGAAAACTTTTCTTTTAAATATCCGGGGCTAACCACCATTACATCTTTTCGGTCAATAACTCCGGTTATACCTTTTCCCGTGATGGCTTCAAAACCCATAACTGCAGGAAGTTCAAGATTCAATTCTTTTGCTTTGGCTGTTATGCCCGTTGCAATCGGATGTTCTGAATTCTTTTCGAGTGCCGCAGCGTATTGAAGCACCTGTTCCTGTGTATATTTATCATTATGCGTTACATACCGTACTACCTGAAATTTTCCAACTGTTAATGTTCCTGTTTTATCAAACACCAGCGTTGTTATCTTTCTTGCATTTTCAAAGGCAGTTCTGTTCTTTATAAGTAAACCATGTTTGGCAGACAAGGCAGTTGATTTTGCAACTACCAGTGGTACGGCTAATCCCAACGCATGAGGACAGCAAATAACAATTACGGTTACCATCCGCTCAATAGAAAACGCTAAATCTTTTCCTGATAAATACCATACGAGAAATGTAGTGATGCCTGCAACAATCGCAATCAGCGTTAGCCATCTTGCCGCCGTATCTGCAATCAATTGTGTTTTAGATTTTGATTTTTGTGCATCCTGTACCAGCTTTATAACCTGTGATAGGTAGGAGTCCTTTGCGCCGTGTAATACAGCAACCTTTATGGCACCGTTACCATTGATAGCACCTGCTATCACTTTATCACCTTTTGTTTTCTCCACCGGTTTTGATTCGCCGGTGAGCATGGATTCATTGAGATAACTTTCCCCATCTACGATAACACCATCCGCAGCAACCTTCTCTCCGGGTTTAATGAGTATCACATCATTTTCTTTCAGCGATTCTGTTTTAACTTCAGTTATTGTATCACCATTTACCAAATGAGCATCATCCGGCATTAATTGCACCAGTAATTCTAATTCTCTTGATGCACCAGCAACAGATTTCATTTCTATCCAGTGACCCAATAACATGATTAGAATAAGTGTTGCTAACTCCCAAAAGAAATCCATGCCATTTAGCCCCAATACAGTAGCTACGCTGTAGATATAGGCTACTGAAATGGCAAATGCCACCAATGTCATCATGCCGGGATTCTTGGCTCTCATTTCACCAACCAAACCCTTTAGAAAAGGCCAGCCACCATAAAAAAATACAACAGAAGATAAGACGAGCAATATATATCTTGAACCGGGGAAACTGATATGAATGTTCAACCAATGCTGAATCATTTCTGATAGCAGCATAATGGGAATGGTTAATACCAGCACAACATAAAATCGTTTTTTGAAATCAGCAATACCTGATGAATGAGAAGAATGTGTTGCTCCATCTTTTGGTTTGGTTAGGGGGACTAAAGTCATACCACACAATGGGCATTTGCCTGGCTCATCCTGCACAACCTGTGGGTGCATAGGGCAGGTGAATTTTTGAAATCCTTTTGCCTTTGTAATGTTTACAATGGGGGCAGTGTGTTGCTCATGTCCAGAATGTTTTTCTGTTTCTTTTTCTTTGTGTTGGTGCTGCGGATGTTCTTCACCCGCCTTTGCATTAACCTGAACTAAATTCATTCCGCATTTGGGACAATTACCTGGTTTGTCTTGAACAACTTCAGGATGCATCGGGCAGGTGTAACGCTGCTGGTTGTGGTGATTATGGTCCATGCTTTAATCTTTTAGTGTGAATGGAAACTCCACCTTAATCTTTTCCCATGCAACTGCTATCTTCCCTGTTTTGTTATTCCCTGTTTCAATATAATATTGCAGCCGCTCGGAATGATTAACTTTCTTTGGTTTCACCTTAATCCTTACAATATCATCCTTTTCGTCATACTCTGTGGCAAGATGCTGTTTCCAATTTTTATTTATAATAAGCGTCCATTCTTTTTTACCGGGGATAGAGAAAATTGCATATTTACCGGCTGGTATTTCTTTTCCACTAACAACAAATGCTTTCGGCATTTCCAACGTAGTGGCATCATGTGCACCGGTTACCCATACTTCATCATAAGGAACAAGGCCACCCCAAATAATTCTTTTACGAACCCCAGGGGAGTGATAGTTTATTTTAACACTGTCTCCATTCACTATGGCGAAAGCCATAGAGTTGATACTTTTCTTAGCCGTGTCTTTAACAAGGTTGGGATTGTAGCAAACCTCTTCTTTCTTTTGTGCTTGTGCTGTTACTGAAAATGCTGTTGTAATTATTAACAGCATTAAATAAATTTTCTTTTTCATGATACTATTTAATTTATATTTTTTCCGCACTGATTATTTGCACTTCCCCAAACATGGTTTTAAAACGCTTTTTAATTAGTACATTTTCAAACCCTGCATCTGAAATCATCTCAGGTAATAATCCTTTAGCATTTGCATCTGTTGATTTAAATCCATCCAGGCCTCTTATCAAATTAAAAAGTGTTCTTTGAACCCATGATTTAGAACGGCCAAAGTCTGCAATATGCAATTGCCCGTCTTTATTTAAAACCCTGAAGATTTCTGCAAGTGCCTTTTGCTTTATATCAGTATTAAGATGATGAAATACTAAGCAGGATACAATTCTGTCAAAGGCATTAGGCTGAAAAGGAAGTTGCTTTCCATCATAATCCAGTAAAAAAACATCTACCTTCTTTTCTTTTACTTTTTGAGTTGCCCTTTCTAATATTTCTCTATCTACATCAATCCCTGTCACCTTCGCTTCAGAGTATATTTCTTTTACCATAATAGTTAGTGTAGCTGTGCCACAACCAAAATCCAATACTTTTATTCCTGCCGGAATATTTGCGGTTTCAATTAATGCCTGTTTAATTTTGTTCTCAGGCATTGTAATATTTATCAAAAAATCATACAATGGAGTTAACCATTTAAAACGAAGTGCCGGTATGTATTTTGTTTGCCCCACTATAATAATTATTTTATAAAATGATACTCTGATTAAATCCAGTTGTAAACAGATTTATCAATTGGTGGGTTCGGAAACCCTGCTCCAGAAACTGTTTCGTTATAAATAAGGAAACCAAAGCAGGGCTCCGACCCATATTATTTAATCTTCCCCATATTCTTCATTTTAATATCAGAATGTTTATTTGTCACATTGCTTTAATTCAACTCCTTTTTTTCCTGCTCAGCCAAATATTTCTTCAGGGCTTTTTCACCGAACAGTTTAAAAACAACAGGAGTTACAATCATGTCCAACAAAGTTGAACTAACCAATCCACCCAAAATAACCGTAGCAACCGGGTACAGAATTTCTTTACCCGGAGCCGTAGCATCCATTGTTAATGGTATCAATGCAAAAGCTGCAACTAATGCAGTCATCAACACTGGTACTAATCTCTCCAATGAACCCCTAATAATCATTTTGTCGTTAAACTTTTCTCCTTCATGCTGTACCAAATGGATATAATGGCTTATCATCATAATGCCATTTCTTGAAGCAATACCAGTAAGTGTAATAAAGCCAACCATCGTTGCAATTGAAAATACGCCGCCAGTGAGCATTACAGCAACTACACTGCCTATTAATGCTAATGGTATGTTCAGCATAATCTGCAATGCAATTCTGCTGCTTTTAAAGTGGCTATACAAAACAAGGAATATACCTGCTACAGAAAAGATGCTGAGTATGGTAATTAATTTAGATGCTGATTGCTGGCTTTCAAACTGGCCGCCCCATTGCAGATAATAACCTTCCTGTAAAGGCAATTCCTTTTTTACTATTTCCTGCATTTCTTTTACAGTGCTACCGAGGTCACGGCCCTGCACATTGGCGGAAACAACAATACGCCGCTGCGTATTTTCATGATTAACTGCATTGATGCTGTTCTCCAGTTCAATCTTTGCAATTTGACTCAACGGAATTAATGAACCATCCGATGCAGCAATTTGTGTATTGCGGATTGCATCAATATTTTTCCTGGTGCTGTCATCAGTTCTTAACACAATATCAAAACTTTTTTGGCCATCAATTATTTGGCTTACTACTTTACCATTGTAAAATATTTCCAGTTCATCCGCCACATTTCCTACCTGTAAGCCATAACGCTGCACCGCCATACGGTCAAGCTTAATCATCAACTGCGGAACCATTACCTGGTTCTCTATCTGCACATCAACCACACCCGGCACATTAGAAACAATTGATTTTAATTGTTCGGCGTTGGAACGAAGTGTTAATAAATCATTGCCGAATATCTTAACAGCAACCTGTGCTCTTACTCCCGAAAGTAAATGGTCGAGACGGTGCGAAATAGGCTGACCGATATTTATAGAAACACCTTTTAAAACGGAAAGATTATTACGCATCTCTTCCAGCACTTTTGCCCTGCTTCGTCCACCAGGTTTTAATGCCACTTCAATTTCAGTTGAGCTTGGTGGCTCTGCATGTTCATCTAATTCTGCCCTGCCTGTCCGGCGTGCAGTAAGTGCAACTTCCGGCACTTTCAGGATTTGTTGCTCAGCAATTGTGCCCAGCTTATTACTTTCTTCTAATGAGGTTCCTGCAGGGGCTACCATGTTCACTGTATAACTGCCTTCATTAAAAGGTGGCAAAAACTCTGTCCCAAAAAATGGAATAATGCTGATGGAAG
>JBASZP010000332.1:0-9232 GCA_049660965.1 Daejeonella sp.
GGGCCCTGAGGGCCTTGTGCGCCTGTTGAACCTGCAGGGCCTTGTATTAAACCGGCATTAGTCCATCCACTACCATTAAACCCGGTATTTGGACCTGTATAAACCCATAAATTCCCGGTATCCCTGACTAAATAACCATGGGAGATTTGTGCACTTGGCGGTAACTGGCTAAAGGTATCAGCGCCTCCATCAATAACAACTGAAGTGCCATTGGCGCCTGCAGGCCCTTGTGGTCCCTCGGGGCCCCGTATATTACCGGCGTCTGTCCATCCGCTACCATTAACCCCTGTATTAGCGCCAGTAAAAACCCATAAGCGTCCATCCTGTGTTAAATATCCATCAGATATAGTATTTCCGCTGGATGGTAATTCATTAAAAGTAGCACGGGTTCCTTTAATAACAACAGAAGTGCCATCGGCGCCTCTTGGTCCGGTTGGACCGCTATTGCCGTCACTACCTTTTGCTCCCGCAGGGCCAGTTAATGAAGTGCCGGTTTGCGGCCATGTTAAGCCTATTTTAGGGCCGTATAAAGTAGCGGTTGATGTATTTAAATAAAAATCACCGGGGTTCCCACCTGCCGGGGCAGCTGTTCCACTAAGAATGGTTCTTCCATCAACGCCAGGATTACCGCTTGCCAGCCCGGTTGCCGGGCCCCAGCCCTGAGCCGTTTTAGGGCCATATATTAAAGGGGTAGTTCCTGTTTTAATATAAAAGTCGCCGTTCTTACCCTGTGTTGCATCATCAGGGATAGTGGTTCCACTAAGAATAGTTTTTCCATCAACGCCTGCTGGTCCTCCTAATAAAGATACTCCCGTACCCCAGCCCCCTAATGCTGTTTTTGGTCCGAATATTTGATAATTGCTTGTATTAATATAGAAATCCCCGGCAGCGCCTTCTGTGGTTGGAGGATTTGTTCCGTTCAAAACGGTATTTGTACCCCCTGGATTACCACCACCATTACCAATGGCAATCCACTGGCCATTATTAAAGAATTCAAAATTATCAGTTTCTGTATTGAAGATGATCATCCCGTCTTCATTAGGGCTTGTAGCGCCAATACCAGCACGTTGTCCGCTCGTCATACGCGGAATAAGCAAGCCTTTAGTAGTAGAAAGAATATCTAAAATAGCTTTCTGGTTAGGCGTTGCGGTTCCTATACCCACGGTTCCGGTTTGTGCCTTTGCAGCAAATGTGCAGAGCGCTACTATTATTAAAGCATACAGTAATTTTTTACTGAAGCTGAATAGTACAGAGGCTTGTTGTAAATGTTTCATATTCATCATGTTTGTCAATTTCAATTTGTTAATTTGTCAATTTGCTAATTCATCAATGTGATAATTTGCTAATATGACAGTCTGCTAATTTGTTAATATATAATATTCTTTGCTCTTATTCCTTAATCTTTGTTCTCTTATTTTTTATTTTGGGGTAACAAATCCTATTACCTTAAATTCTGTACGGCGGTTTACCTGGTGCTGCTCTTCGGTACATTTTACCCCGTTGCCGCATTCATTTAACAGTTGTATTTCGCCGTATCCCTTAGCTACGATCCTGTCTTTACTAATTCCTTTGGATATGACATATTTAACGGCTGACTGTGCTCTTTTTAAAGAGAGTGTCAGGTTGGCGGCATCACTTCCCCTGGAGTCGGTATGCGAGCTTAGTTCTATTTTTATCTCGGGCGTATTTTGCATCATAGCCACTAATTTGTCCAGTTCTTTGGCTGCGTCTTTTCTGATAATGGCTTTTCCTTTATCATAGTATATATTATCTACTTTAATGGCTTTATTCAGTATAATTTTTTCCAGTTTTAACTCCACATTAAAGGTAGTAGACTGCCCTTTATTCTTAGTGGATATTAAGCTGATATTATCCGACAGGTAGCCTCTGCGTGTAGCTACCAAAGAGTAATCGGATTCTTTTTCCAATTCAATGCTGAATTTTCCGTTTGCGCCTGCCTGGAATATTTTAGGTCCGGTTGATGCCGGAACCGGTTGTTGCACAGTAGCAGCAGGAGTAACCGTGGTTACGGGCCGCTGTCCCTTTTTAGGTCTTTTCTTAGGAACAACCCTTCTGGGAGTTTTTACAGTAACAGGATTTAGTTTGGTTAATTTTAAAGTTACTGAATCTAAGGCAGCGCCTGTTCCTTTTTCTACAGCCATACCCTGTAGCTCAAAAGCAATGCCCTGTTCTAATTCTATTTTTAAGTAAGGGGTACTTACTTTGCCTTGTACCATGGCTATTTTAGTGCGGGCAGTATTAAAGCCTGTTTTAAAAGTGGCTATTTCAGATGGCTGGCATCCGCTGAACGCGAACTTGTATTTACCGCTTTCGTCAGTAATAATTTCTTTCGAAAGCTGGTTTAGCTCAGTAAATTTAACCCTTGCGCCGGGCATTGGCGCCTGCGTTTTTTTATTGACAATGATCCCTTCTATTTCACATGATACCTTAAAGCGGTAAATATCATCGCCTCCTGCTCCGCCATCGCGGTTGGAAGTTAAAAATCCGCTTTGATTATCCGCATCCCAGGTAATTCCAAAATCATCCTGAGGAGAATTAAGCGGGTAGCCTAAGTTTTCAGGATCACTGCATTTTGCATCAATTGCCTTTGTTATATACAGGTCTAATCCGCCAAAACCAATACGCCCGTTGGAAGCGAAATAGAGTGTTTTATCTTCTACAATGGTGGGGAATAGTTCGTCTTCAACTGTATTGATATTGCTTCCGAGATTAACCGGTGTAGTCCATATATTATCTTTTACACGCTCGCTAAAGTATAAATCGAATTTACCAAGGCCTCCCGGCATATCTGATGCAAAATAAACTTTACTTCCATCCTGTGAAAAAGATGGATGCTGAACAGAATAAGACCATATATTATTATAACTAAGTCCTAAAGGTTTAGTAGTTAATTTTCCGTCATTTAAAGTGGCATAATATATCTCATTGCGATTGATAAAATTTTCCAGCTTCCTTTTATCATCAGTTAGTTTCTCCGGATTATTGGTGTTCCTGTTATATGTAAAATAGATAGTTTTAAAATCTTTAGAGAAGGATGCGGTTCCATAATGCTTTTTCGGCATTTTCTTAGGATTGGTACTCACTTTTTCCTTATCATCTACAATCTTAATACTAAGGGGTTTTATATCCGTCCAGCCTTTTACTGTGTCATACTTGGCTGCGGTTAATAGCTTTGCATATCCGTTACCGGACCAGCCATACGAATCTTTGCTTTTTAAACGCTCCTTGGCTTCTTTTATAGTTTTTGGTACTGTATTGTATGAGTTTTGTGCATTAGTTTTTACTGCTGAAGTAAGCGTATCTTTTTTTACCGGAACTGCGGCAATAATAGTATCCTTTTTTACTGTTAAAGCGACGCTGTCTTTTTTGGCTGTTACCGGAACAGGTGTTGTTTTTGATGGCGTGTTTTTTGCTACTGTTGAAGTGCCCGGCTTCTTAGCCGGAGGAGTATTTTTATTTTTGGCTGTTTTAGGTGTTTCTTTTTTTGAAGACTGAGGTTTTTTATTGGATTGTACTGCTGGTTTATTTTTACTATTAATTACCGGATCTATCCTGTCACTTGTAAATACTAATCCTTTCGGGGTAATAATTGGTGAAAAATCTGAATAGGGTGTATTTAAACTCTTTTCGTTAGTAATAACTGCACCGGTAGGGTTATTTCTCCAAATAATAGCGCTATCACAACTGCTGATCAGTAATTGTATCTTCCTTTTTTCTACAGGCTTGGCTAATTCGTAATTTTTAAACTGGACTTTGGCCTCTTCGTATTTTCCGCTTTGCATTAATGCCTGTGCATAGTAGTAAAAATTCTCAGGCTTTTTTACAGCGCCTTTTACTAATTTAGCATACCATATTTCTGCGTTTTTATTGTCTTTTATAAACCGGTAGCATTCAGCTAATTTTTGCATGGTTGCAACATTCGCTTCTTTCTTTAGTGATTCTAAGTAATAAGGTATAGCAAAAGAATATTTAGCCTGGGCATATAACTTATCTCCGGTTCTGGAATTAGAATCAGCATAAGTATTCGGAGATAATAGTATTAGTATAATTAAAGCACAAAAAAAGGTAATTATTTTCTTCATTAGTTATGTTTCATTTTTAATTAAAAATATCGAGGGGATAGGGCTTTGTAATTTTTCTTCGGGAAAAGGTAATATCCCAGAGAAAACTCATGGGTCCCGTTATTATATTTATTTAATTCTGTAATAGAATAATCGAATGCATATCCAATTCTTATTTTAGGATTAACATAATACTGAGTTATAAAAACTACTGCATTACCATAATTTGCTTTATTGGTTTTATCCGTATTAAAGATTGGAATAGCTGTACGATAAGTTCCTCCGAACCAAATCTTTTTATCATAAAGAAAAAATGTGCTGACATCAATATTTGTAAATTTTTTAAAATCTTCATTTAATAAAAAAGAAGGGTAAAATTTAATCATATTTGATAGATCAAATATTTTTCCGGCTGTTAAATAGTAATGCATATTTTGATTTGGCATTAGCATTTCATCTTCTGAGGAAAATTTACGCTGACTTGCTACAAGGCTTGAAACCGAAAACCCGACATAATATTTGTCGCTGCTTAAGTAAGCTCCTGTATTTACATCTGGTGTGATTACTGATCTGTATCCTGTTACTGCCAAACCTTGTTCAGATTGTTCTGTGGTAATTTTATTTCCATCTAAGGAGTATTGTGTTACTCCCGCGGCTAAACCAAAAGCTAATTGTGACTCGTCATTTACTTTAAGGCGGTAAGAATAGGATGCAAACGCAGATAAACTACCTTGTGCCCCTAATTTGTCGTTTAATATGTAACCACCCAAACCCATTTTCTTTCCATTGGTTAAGCCGTCTATACTTATAGTTTGGGTTTCCGGAGAGCCGGTAATTCCAACCCATTGCTTGCGGTAAATAGCATTAAGGTTTAATACTTCTTTATTACCTGTATAAGCCGGGTTTAATACTAAGCCGTTAAACATATACTGGCTGTATTGGGCTTGTTGTTGGGCAAAGCTGTTTTTATTGAAAAAACTGATCAGAAAAATAATCAGGGTAAAAATGTTAAACCCAATTCTTCTCTGCAATTTGCGTTTTTGGAGTGTAGAGTGTTTAGCCATATTCTATTGATTGATCAATGTTAAATATCCCACTAATGGAGGGGTATTTTTACCATCATTTAATTTAACAATATAGTAATACGTTCCGGCTGCTATTTCATTCCCCGGCTTCCACATGTTAGCTGTAATATTATATCCTTTGGTATGAAATACCTGATTACCCCACCTGTTATAAACATCAACTTCTAAATTTGGATAATTTTCTGTCCCTTTTATTAAAAAAATGTTATTCGGATATTCTGCAGTAGTAATTATGCCTGTATAAATAGTTAAAGGGATTGGAGGAGGTATAACCTCTCCATCTGCCAAAGCAAGCTCAGTTGTTGTATTAAATTCATTCCAGTTCGGTTTAGTCATAGACGCGTTGAAACCTACCGGTAAATTGCCTGAGGTAGTTATTGGTGATACGTTTTTCCATTCAGGTTTTCCGGCATCCCAGCCTGCCAAAGTTTTAAATCCTTCAGCCTCATTATAATAAAAAGTAATATCAGCAGCAGAATTCCCTGAACCACGTGTAATGTGATGATAATAATTCGAATTAATACTTTCTAAATTTGTTTCTTTTTTTGCAACATCAAAACCATCAGCAGTCGGATTATTATTTTTTAATCTTACCCCGTAAGTATTACTGCTTCCCAGAACAGGTTTAATATTAACAGGTGAATATCTTACTGTGTTTAAAGAAGATCCAACAGGAAAAAGATAATTACTACTGCTATTAGTACTACGCTCTAAATAACCGTTTCTTGAACTAACAAATCCTGTACTTTGTGCCACAGCATTAACAGATGGGTTTACGATGGACATCACAAAATTATCCGTTGCCAGCTCCCGGTCATTCAATGAAAGGGTTCCTTCTACAATCTGATTAATTTCCTGTGTTTTTATTCCTGTTCCGGCCAATTCCAAATTATAAAAACGAGTGGGTTGCGTCCCTCCTATCTTTTGATTATCTCCGGAGAATATAACTTTCCCTATACCTGAACTTATTAATGCCTGATTATCATTATCATTTATCCAGTCTCCGGTTAATTGAATAGTGCCGGAATTACCAAATCCGCCACCTGCAATATTAGTAGCATTATTAATATTGCCATTAACATATAACATTGAATTATCACTTAAGGTAATTGTTTGGCCGGAATTATATAATTGAGCTTTAGCTTGAGATGCACTTATACTAACAATTAAAATTGTTATGAGCTGACAGATCGTTTTTTTCATTTTTCTACTCATTTTATAAAGTATTTAATTTATCAGGAATGTAGCTAACGTTCCACATTCTAAAAAAATTACATCCAGTAATTTATATTTTATGACTGGCTAAATAAATTGAAATACTTTAATTAAGCTTTAAGTAAAGTTGAGGATAAATTAGAAATACAACTTTTATTAATTTAACTTTTATTTCAACGGTTGATTAATTCTTAAACAAACATAAAAAAAAAATATTATTTGAATAACAAACATAAATAAAAAAAACAGATGAAAAAAAGTAGTTTGTATTACTTAAGCCTACTTTTAGCTATATTCTTTTATTAAGATATAAACTATTTTAGTATACTATTTGTATTCTCCTAAATTTCTAAATCTCCAAATTTTCTTTCTAAACATTTGTTCAAAACTCTTAAAATAAGCTATATCATTCGCTTAATAAGGTTATAAATTATTTATAATTTATGCAATTTAAACGGGTAAAAAACATATTATTTAGTAACAATCTTATTTTTAGCTAAATTTTGTAAAAAAAACAGTATATTTTCTATTATAATGAAATTCCTTATATACGCTATTATTAATAATTATTGCTACATTTTGGCTTTCTGGTAATTAAATCACTATGTATTTACAATACTATTAATTTTAGTTATCATTATATCTTGTTTAATAGCATTTATTAAAAAAAGAATACTTCTAAAGAATAAGTTTAATAAAGTTTAAATATTTTAATTGACATTTATATGACAATTAACGAATAACTAAAGGAGGTTTAAACACTCATTTTTTAATGCTTTTAAACGTTGCTAAACCTATTAATCAGCTTAAAAAATCTTATTGGCTAACCAAACTGGTAAAATAATTCCATTAAAAACAAGAATAAAACATTAAAACTATATGCGCAATTAATTGTTATTGAGGCCTAATCTTGGTAACTTAACTAGAAGATATATTGAATACAAAGGATACACTATCATAATTATCTATATGAAATCAATAAAGCTGAATAAAATGGCAACATATAGGAGAACTCTTTATATTGATATTCCAAAATTATCAGGATAATATTCCTGTAAAATATCCAACAGTTTATTTTTATTTTCAACTGTTATTCTAAAATCAATACCGGGATAATTTCCATGCAGTAAATAGTAATTCCACTTGTTTTCATCTTCAATTAATTCTAAAGGGAAATTTAGTTTTAAAAGTATCTCTCTATTCTTTTTTAAAAAGAGTTTTGATATTGAATTATTATTTTGCTGAAATCCCATTGGATGGTTAACCTATATTCCTTTTCGCGGGAGCTTTAAAGTCAAATCCTTCCTAAATTATAAATTCCCTCTTGCATCCTGTTCTCTTTCCAGCGCTTCAAACAAAGCCTTGAAATTCCCTGCGCCAAAAGATTTTGCACCTTTACGCTGTATAATCTCAAAGAAAAGAGTAGGCCTGTCTTCGACTGGTTTGGTAAAAATTTGTAAGAGATAACCTTCATCATCACGATCTACTAAAATACCGAGATTTTTAAGGGGTTCTATATCTTCTTCTATTTTACCTACACGTGCCTCCAGATCATCATAATAAGTATTTGGGACTTTTAAAAATTCAACACCACGGTTTTGCAATTGGGTAACAGTATCTACAATATCATTTGTTGCAATGGCTACGTGTTGTACACCTTCATCACCATAAAAATCTAAATATTCTTCTACCTGAGATTTCTTTTTACCTTCTGCAGGTTCATTAATAGGAAATTTAACATAGCCGTTTCCATTGCTCATTACTTTACTCATTAAGGCAGAATATTCAGTAGATATTTGCTTATCATCAAAGGTTAAAATGTTACGGAAACCCATTACATCTTCATAGAACTTAACCCATTTATTCATCTGGTTCCAACCTACGTTGCCCACACAATGATCTACATAAAGCAACCCAACCGGCTCCGGATTATAATGGCTTTCCCATTTTTTGTAGCCCGGCATAAAAGGGCCATTATAATTTTTGCGTTCTATAAACAAATGAACAGTTTCGCCATAGGTATAAATTCCACTCATCCTTACTTCTCCATATTCATCTGTTAAAGTCCGGGGTTCCATGTATTTTTTTGCACCCCGGGAGGTGGTTTGCTCATAAGCATCGTAGGCATCATCAACCCATAAGGCAATCATTTTTACGCCATCACCGTGTTTGGTTAATTGTTGGGTAATAGGATGATCAGGGCGGAGTGGTGTAGTTAAAACGAGCCTCATTTTGTTTTGAACCAGTACGTAAGATGCGTAATCTTTTACTCCTGTTTCCGGTCCGGCATAAGCCAGGCTTTGAAATCCAAAAGCTGTTTTATAAAAATGGGCTGCCTGCTTGGCATTTCCCACATATAATTCAATGTAATCTGTACCTTTTAAAGGTAAAAAATCTTTGATTTCTGTTTGCGCTGCTGAGGTTTGAATTTCCATTTCTTTAGTATTGAGATGTGAGCATTGTGTATTGAAACATTTGTTTCAATATCTATTTATTTATTCTGTTCTATTAACCCTACCTACCTGAAAGGATTTTTAAATTTAGATACATTAACCCTTTCCCTTTCCTTTCGGGGAGAGATATCCACAGGATGGAGTAAGGCTATTATTCTACATTTTCCTGCCAGCTTTTATGATAGCTTTCATCTTCTATCTGAACTGCATAATCTGTAAGCATTAAGGGTTTAAAGGGATCAATCATAACCGCTAATTCTTCCGTTCTTTCCTTGCCTATTGATTTTTCTACCGTACCAGGATGCGGACCATGGGGAATACCTCCGGGATGCAGTGTAATCTGGCCTTTTACCACACTTTTCCTGCTCATAAAATCGCCATCTACATAGTATAAAAC
>JBASZP010000333.1:0-2060 GCA_049660965.1 Daejeonella sp.
GCCTGCTCCCGATCTCGTCTTGATTGATATCTTTTTTATTTATTACTTCAAAACCTCATGTTACTTTTAGAAAAAAAGAGAAAAATTGAAGCTTTTCTACCGTTTACTAAATAATACCTACCGTTTACTCATTTGTTTAATAAATATTGGGACTAAGCATTTACATTTATATTGTTGATTTGAATTAATAACTATTGAAAATTATAAAAGATCAACATAAGTGTAAAAAATCTTTAACTATTTAAAAATTATGAAAACAATAATTATCAACTCACAAGCTTTCAAAGAAAGATGGAGTACAATTCAATCAGTCAAAGTTTTAGGATTGCTATTAGTATCATTTACTTTTTTATTCACTTCTTGTAAAAAAGATAAAAAAGCCGAAAAGGAACCAGAAGAAATTAAGAAAAAGCCTACTATTATTCTGGGAAATTTGGCTCCTTCGGTTGAGTATAATGGCTTTACTTATAAAGCTGTTAAAATAGGTGACCAGACATGGATGGTAGACAATCTGCGGACTACAAAATATCAGGACGGATCAGATATATTTCATGCAGAGACAGACCAACAATGGAAAAATGCTGAAAATGGAGTAGTTCCATTAGGCGTCTATTCAGCATATGAACAAAAGAATAGCAATATAAATGCTTATGGCCTGCTATATAATTACTATGCTGCAACTGCATTAAATGAGCTAAGTCCTCCTGGCTGGCATATACCTACTAAAAAGGACTGGAATGATCTGCAAACATTTTTAAAAAGTAAAGGGGATGCAGGGCTGTTAATGAAAGAAGCTGGTACTGCGCACTGGAAAACATCTAATGCTCCCGGGAATAATGACAGCGGTTTTACAGGCCTTCCTGGTGGCGTATGGATAGACACATTTGGCCAAATAAAATCTGAAGGAATGTGGTGGTCGTCCACATCAGTAAACTCTGATGAGGCTTATTCTTATTACTTATCTTACAATACGAAAGATTTACAAGAATTGAAGCATAATAATAAAAATGGCTTTTCTATTCGCTGTATTAAAGATTAATGTCTTTAAACAGTTATTAAAACCCGCAACTGTTATCATTAACAGTTGCGGGTTTTTTACATTATATCTAAGACACCTTCTTATCATTTTGATTACTTTCACCCATTCATTTCTTGCTTTTTTTAATGTCAACTTATTCCTCACTAAGAGCTAACAACTATTTAGCTATCCTAAGTATATTCCTATAAATTTACAATAACAAAATGCTGTAAAACCGCCCAAATAAGCCTGCTGATTATTCGTTATAAGCTCTATATTTGTGATTATTAATTTACAATAAGGAATGCCTGTACGAGGAAACCAATTCAGAAACACCAACTCTTTCCGCGAAGAGCCTAAATCTAAAACCATACCTAATAACAGGCTTCCTAAAGAGAAAGCCGATGTTTTCCCTGCATTTAGTTTTAATGATGGCCGCCTGATTAAAATTATCGGCCTGTTCTTTCTTATTATTTCCATTTACTTTTTAGTCGCGTTTACTTCTTATATTTTCACCTGGCAAACAGACCAGAGCTATGTTCTGGATTCTAACGGGGGCTGGGCTAATTTATGGAAAACACAAAAAGAGCTTTTAGAGCAGGGTTTAAAACAACCTGTAGTAGAAAACTGGCTGGGCAAATTCGGGGCGCTCTTATCTCACCAGTTTATATATGAGTGGTTCGGACTTGCTTCATTTATTTTTATAGCCGTCTTTTTTATTATCGGTTACCGGCTTTTGTTCAGGGTTAAAGTTTTGGCGCTGTCAAAAACATTGGGTTATTCCCTTTTCCTGTTGCTGTTCACTTCCTTAAGTCTGGCATTCTTACATGGGTTTATTGCAGATTATCCTCATTTTTTAGAGGGTGAATTTGGTTTTTGGACCAACCGCCTGCTTCAGGCTCAGATTGGCAACGCAGGTATTGCCGGCCTCTTGGCTTTTGCCGCTTTAACCGTATTAATTATCGCTTATAATATAGATTTTAAACTTCCCCAACGGGAGAAAGAACCTGAATACCCGCTTGATGAAGACACTGAACTTACT
>JBASZP010000334.1:0-2049 GCA_049660965.1 Daejeonella sp.
GTCGAAGGGCGGCAAATTAACTATAAACTTCTATAATTTGTCATCCTGAGCGAAGTCGAAGGGCGGCAAATTAACTATAAACTTCTATAATTTGTCATCCTGAGCGAAGTCGAAGGGCGGCAAATTAACCAGGCTTATTTAGAAAATGTGTTGCATTCCGGCATTTTGAAAATTCAGGCAAATCATCCCAATTACCTGCAATAATAGCTTCTTTCTTTTTTCTTGACCAGCCTTTTACCTGCTTTTCAAATTCAATAGCATGGTTTATATCATCAAAATAGTTTACAAATACTAATTGAACCGGACGCCTTTTAAAGGTATAAGCTCTTTTGTGTTCACCTGCATTATGTTCATAAAGCCTATGCTCAACATCATGGGTAACCCCGGTATAATAGGAATTGTCTGAGCATTTTAAAATGTAAACACAATAACTATTCATTGGAAAATGGTGCTCAAATTTATGTCGCCCTTCGACTTCGCTCAGGATGACATAAATTTAAATGATTGGTTTTATTTATAATGCCTAAACTACGCGTACTCTCACTCTTGCTACCTTTTCATTAACCGGGCTATATATTTACCAATAATATCAAACTCCAGGTTTACTGTTGAGCCGGGTTTGATTTGCTTAAAATTGGTATGTTCAAAAGTGTAGGGAATAATAGCAACTGAAAAGCTATTTTCAGTAGAATTGATAACCGTTAAACTCACGCCATTTACGCAAACAGAACCTTTTTCTACCGTTACGTTCCCTGAAACGGGATCATATTCAAAAGTATATTCCCAGCTTCCCGACAAGTTTTTTACATCAATACATTTAGCAGTCTGATCAATATGGCCCTGCACAATATGGCCGTCTAAACGCCCATTCATCTGCATACAACGCTCCAAGTTAATTAGATCACCACCCTTTAATTCTCCCAAGTTGGTTTTATTAAGGGTTTCTGCAATGGCAGTGACAGTATGTTTTCCATCTGTTAAGCCCACAACAGTTAAACAAACACCATTATGCGCTACAGACTGGTCTATTTTCAGTTCATGTGAAATTGCAGAGGCTATAGTTAAATGCACATTTCCCTGATCGTGTTTAAGATCAACAAGGTTGCCTAAGGTTTCTATTATTCCGGTGAACATCTTTGCATTTTTAGTTTAGACTTTACCAGGTCAATTAACATAATCATTTTTAATTATTGTATCTATTTTAGTTGAAGCTTTAACTTGCCGCTCTTCAATTTTTATCAGTTCTAAAAGATACAAGCAGGATCCTGGACAACCCCTTACTCGTAAAGTAACCCATACTTCTTTATTTTTTATTTTTAAGTCTTCAACCGAATAGCCCATTAATTTTGCATTTAATTTAACATCTAATTTAGCATCATAAAGGCTATTCAAATAAACTATTTTATATCCTGCACCTAAAATATATTCACCATGATCATATAAAGTGGAATCTAATAACAAACATATTTTAGTAGAATCTTTGTTCAGTGGAATACAATAATTATTCTCATCAGTAGGCCAGGAACTTAATCTTGCGGTAAAAACTACACCATTTTTAGTTAGATCCCTAACTTTTTCTTCCTGTAGTTTGCGTTTGTTATTATCCCGCCAAATAGGAATTATATAACATAAAACAAATAGTATAGGCAGAAAAATAAGTAAATAAGCTATTTTCCTTCTTTGTTTGTTTTTATAGCTTGATATTAACAATATTAGGCCAAAAAGAAAAACCAGCAAAACAATTACTGCTGTAGCTAAAAGAAGTCCAAAATCTATAACTACGAAATCTAGAACTATCATATACATTATTTTTTAATTTATTTATAATTAGTCTTTGTGTTTAGAACATTGTTTTTATCATAAGGAATATTGGCTAGAAGAAACAAATAACTTGCTTTATCATTACCCTTTTCCAACCTGATGATGATAAGATCAATATTTTTTCCTGTTAATTTTCCAGGCGGAACTTTTACCACCATTTTCCTCAATTACAGTAGAGTTATTTTGCTGCTGCATGAAACTTGCTCCTATTAAAGCCGCAATCAGGGC
>JBASZP010000335.1:0-11175 GCA_049660965.1 Daejeonella sp.
GTAGTATCCTGATAATCACGATGAGCTAAATTTTCAAATACTTCTTCCAGGGTTACATTTTCGCCTTTTGTAATGAGTTCTTTATAACGTCGCTCTGCTCTTACTTTCGGGTCTGCGGTCATGAAAATTTTAACATCGGCAAAAGGAAAAACAACCGTTCCAATATCACGACCATCCATCACCATATTTTTAGATTTGCCCATGCGTTGTTGCTGTTTAACCATTTCTTTACGCACTGATTTAATAGCGCTTACCTCACTTACTTTTTCTGAAACCGGCATCTGGCGTATTTCTTCAGAAACTTCATCATCATTTAAAGTAATATGCGTTTGATAATCGCGGGAGTGGAAATTCAAATGAATATCTTTTAACGCATATTCAACTTCTTCGGTATTTGCTAAATCTATTTTAGTTCTTAAAAAATATAGCGTTACGGCCCGGTACATAGCGCCGCTATCAACATAAATAAAGTGTAACTTTTTCGCTAAGGCTTTAGCAACTGTACTTTTTCCGCATGAGGAGTAGCCGTCAATAGCTACCACGATGTTTCTGTTCATCGGGAAACAAAGGTAATATTTACTGTGTAATTTGGTAATAATTGTTTTTTTAATTAGTTGATTAAGTATTTTTGCCGATGGAATTTTCTAAAGAAGACCTGTTGAAACAGGTTACTTTTAAAACATCACGTAGCGGAGGCAAAGGCGGACAAAATGTAAATAAAGTATCAAGTAAGGTAGAATTAGATTTATCAATAAACAATTGTACTTTATTTTCTGAAGATCAAAAAAAATTACTTTTTCAAAAACTTCCTAATCGTATAAATTCTGAAGGTGTTTTACAAATAATTGCAGAAGAGGAGCGAAGTCAGTATCTGAACAAATTACTTACCTTAAAGAAACTAGAATTATTGCTTAAAAATGCTTTTTATATGCCTAAGCCCAGAAAATCAAGTAAACCTAAAGCATCAGCTATTAAAGCTCGTTTAAAAAACAAACAGCTACAGGCCTTGAAAAAAATTGATCGTAAAAAAGATTTTTGGGATTAAAATCAATACTGTACAAAAAATCACTTTAATATTAAAAATACTAAATAAGTAATATGAATAAACTTCCTTTAAGTTTTTACCGGCATGATGATGTGGTCTTAATTGCCCGCCAGCTTTTAGGTAAATACATTTTTGCAAAGATAAATGGGGAATTATCGGGAGGGATTATTATAGAAACAGAGGCCTATAAAGGCCCGGAAGACAGAGGGTCACATGCCTATAATAACCGGAGAACTCCTAAAAATGAGATGATGTACAATACTGGAGGTGTGGTTTATATGTATATCTGCTATGGTATTCATGATATGCTCAATATTGTAACCGGAGCAAAAGAAACTTCACATGCCGTTTTAATCCGTGCCATTCAGCCTACAACAGGTTTAGAATTAATGCGGCAGCGCCGGCAAATTTTTACAGATGATAAAAAACTCTGCTGCGGACCAGGTGCCTTAACAAAAGCGTTAGGTTTAAATAAATCTTACAACGGAACTGATCTTTTAGGAAACGAAATCTGGGTAGAAGACCATGAATTTGAAGTTCAAGATAAAGATATTTTCGCATCTCCAAGAGTAGGAATGAATTTCGACGGAGCATACAAATTAATACCCTGGCGGTTTTATATTAAAGGAAATCCGTATGTAAGCCGGCCGCATTTGTAAAATAAAATAGCCTGAATTTTTATGTGATTTTGTGGAAAATATATGTTAAAAATAGTCGAAACATATTTAGTTTGTATTTTAACTAATTTTAACTTTTTTAATATAATAATACCCCTATTTTTGATTTAATAAAAAGATAATCAGTATGACCAAGCAATTTTTAGTTTTAGTTTGTTTTTATTGTGCATTAACAACGTATGTTTTTGCCCAGAAGAAAACATCGGGGGTTATTTATTATACTCAGGTAATGACCTTGGGCGGCCCCTCGCCAAGAACTGGTACTGCAACTGATACCATGAAAAAAAGTGCAGAAAATTTATCTGTTAATGCAGGTTCTGGAAGGACAATTACTAACAAATTTGAGCTGGAATTTAATCCTACAGGCGCAAAACTTCAAAAATCAATTATTGATGAAGAGATACCCGGAGCAGGGAATACAGAAGGAAGGATCATGCGTTTTGGCAGTAATACAGACCGTGAAGTTTATTTTAAATTTGGTGAAAATAAAGTTACCGAATCATTTGAAATGAATGGCGAACAGCTATTACTTGAAAATAAGTTAGGTTCAAAATCAGCGGAAGTAAAAAACACCGATGAAACTAAAAAAATAGCAGGCTTTAATTGTAAAAAAGCAATTATTATAGCTAATAATGTAGAAAATGTAATTTGGTACACTACAGAATTACCTTTTAATGCTTCGCCAGTACCTGCATTGTGGACAGAAGGCGTAGTATTAGGAGTTGAAAATAAACGTATGAAATATTATGCAAATGCTATTGAATACGTAAAAGTAAAGGACTCAGAATTTATACTTCCTAAAAAAGCTAAACTGATTACTCAGGAAGAATATCAGGTAAAACAAACCGAATTTCGTAAGAAAATGCAGGAGCAGTTCCGATCCCGTGGAGGAGGTGAGGGTCAGGTAATCATTCGTAGTGGTGACGAAAATTAGTTAGTGAAATATCCTAAGCTATAACTTCTGGTTTCATTTAACATCTTCCTATCTTAAATTCCTTAAATTATAATTATTTTGTATTATAAAATTAATCATGCATCTTTAAAGAAAAATAATTTAATATTCGATGAATGCTATACTTAATAGAAATAATTTCTTTCTCAAAAAACAAACCGGTTTATTGTCAGTTACCCAACGATATACAGTATATGACCCGGAAACCAAACAACAACTGATGAAACGTGAGGAACCAAGTATGGGTTTCCTTAAAAATATTCTTCGTTTGATTGGATATACTGCCTCCATTCCCTTTCATATTACAGTTTCAGATATGAGCGGAAATAAATTATTGAGTGTAAGACGCAAGTTTTCGTTTTTTAAACCCACTATACAGGTTTTTGATGAAAATGAAGTTTTAACAGGTAAAATCAGAAGATCACCCTGGTGGACTTTCCTTGGCGATAAGTTTAGGATCACAGATGTTGAAGGAAACAAATTATGTAGTTTTAATGATGATTTATTTTGGTTTAAAAAAGGTGATACAGAGTTTGCAGGGCTAAATGGAGATATAAAAAATCATCGTGCAGAGTTTATTGATGCAATAGACGAATATAAAATGTATTTTAAGGATATTGTTCCACAAAATGATCCTTTAAGAGTATTGGTTTTTGGAGCAGTGATGAGTGTAGACTTATTTGTACAGTCACAAGTTAAGAAAAAAGCCCTGCGGGGAAGGGAAGCATTTGGCATTGATATATAGATAGTGTATAGCGGAAATTTATAAACATATCCTTTTCTTTTAAAGAGTATCAATACTTTTTTAACTTCCTAAAATTGGTAAAGTCCCTCAAATAACATTATTTTTGCATCACAAATTTAAAATCACTTGGTAGGTGATTGTCTTTTATATTTTCGTACAACTTCTAAATCATTTTTGTAGATGATCAATATTACACTTCCTGACGGTTCTTCTCGTCAATACGAACAAGGAACATCGACACATCAAATCGCCCTTTCCATATCTGAGGGTTTAGCCAGAAACGTTTTAGCCGCACAGGTAAACGGCCAGGTTTGGGATGCACACCGCTCTATTGAAACTGATGCCACAGTAAAATTATTAACATGGAATGATCCGGAAGGTAAAGCCACATTCTGGCATTCTTCAGCACACTTAATGGCCGAAGCCCTCGAAACATTATATCCGGGTACTAAGTTTGGCATTGGTCCGGCAATTGAAACAGGTTTTTATTATGATGTAGATTTTGGCGGGCAGGAATTTTCTTCCGATATGTTTAAACAGATCGAAGATAAAATAATGGAACTGGCCAAGAACAAATCAGAATATTCACGAAAATCTGTTTCAAAGGCTGATGCAACCGAGTATTTCACTAAAAAAGGAGATGAGTACAAACTTGATCTGATCAAAGACCTGGAAGATGGCTCAATTACTTTTTATACACAGGGTAATTTTACGGATCTATGCCGTGGGCCTCATATTCCCAATACAGGTTTTATAAAAGCTGTAAAACTGATGAATGTTGCCGGCGCTTACTGGCGTGGTGATGAAACTAAAAAACAGCTTACCCGTATTTATGGGGTTACTTTCCCTAAACAAAGCGAACTGGCTGATTATCTTCACCTGGTTGAGGAAGCTAAAAAACGCGATCATCGTAAACTCGGTAAAGAATTGGAGCTTTTTGCTTTTTCAGAAAAAGTAGGGATGGGCCTCCCTTTATGGTTACCAAAAGGCGCTGCTTTACGCGAAAAATTAGTCAACTTTTTACAGAAAGCACAGGTTAAATCCGGGTACGAACAGGTTTTTACCCCGCATATCGGGCATAAGAATTTATACATCACTTCCGGCCATTACGAAAAGTATGGCGCTGATTCATTTCAGCCTATAAAAACCCCGCAGGAAGGAGAAGAGTTCTTCTTAAAACCGATGAATTGCCCTCATCATTGCGAAATTTATAAAACAAAACCCCGTTCATATAAAGATTTACCAGTTAGGTATGCCGAATTTGGTACTGTTTACCGCTATGAGCAAAGTGGTGAATTACATGGTTTAACCCGTGTTCGCGGGTTTACACAGGATGATGCCCATTTATTCTGTCGTCCCGACCAGGTAAAAGAAGAATTTAAAAAGGTAATAGATCTGGTTTTATATGTATTTAAAGCTTTAGGATTTAATGACTATACTGCTCAAATTTCCCTTCGTGATCCGGGAAATAAATTAAAATATATTGGTACTGACGAAAGCTGGGCATTAGCAGAATCGGCAATTATAGACGCTGCCGCAGAGAAAGGATTAAAAACTGTGATTGAATTAGGAGAAGCCGCTTTTTATGGCCCTAAACTTGATTTTATGGTAAAAGATGCTTTAGGCAGAAAATGGCAGCTGGGAACCATACAGGTTGATTATAATTTACCTGAACGCTTTGAACTGGAATATACCGGAAGTGATAATTTAAAACATCGTCCCGTAATGATCCATCGTGCACCATTCGGATCTCTGGAAAGATTTATAGCAGTATTGATAGAACATTGTGCCGGTGAATTTCCTTTATGGTTAACACCAGAACAATTTATTGTACTTCCTATATCCGAAAAATATGAGGATTATGCGAAAAAAGTTTTAGAATCGCTTAATAATTCCGATATTCGCGGCTTGATTGACTCCAGGGATGAGAAGATTGGACGCAAGATAAGGGATGCGGAAGTGAAGAAAATACCTTATATGCTCATTATTGGCGAAAAGGAAATGAATGATGTCGTGATTTCTGTTAGAAAACATGGTCAGGGAGATGTTGGGAGTATGACTAAAGAAGAATTTAGCGATCAGTTAATTAAAGAAATAACCATTTAATAAAAAATACATTTGGCATTAGGCAAACCAGGCTTTAACAGAGGGCCACGACCTCCGTTTAAAAAGAAAGAAGCAGAGCATAAAATCAATGAATTGATTAGGGCGGTAGAAGTCCGCCTAACTGGTGATAACGTGGAAACGGGTATTTATCCGATCAGGGAAGCTTTAGCCCTTGCTGTTGAGCAAGATCTGGATCTGGTTGAAATATCTCCTAATGCCGTTCCCCCCGTTTGTAAAATTGTTGATTACAACAAGTTTATTTACGAGCAGAAAAAGAAAATGAAGGAAATTAAGTCCAATGCCAAACAAACGGTTATTAAAGAAATCCGTTTTGGACCTAATACCAATGACCATGATTTCCAGTTTAAATTGAAACATGCCATTGGCTTTCTTGAATCTGGTGAAAAAGTAAGAGCGTATGTTCACTTTAAAGGGCGTGCGATAGTTTATAAAGAGCAGGGGGAAATTTTATTATTAAAGTTTGCCCAGGCATTAGAAAATATAGGTAAAGTAGAACAATTGCCAAAATTAGAAGGTAAACGCATGTTTTTAACCGTAGCGCCTAAAAATGCCGGGAAAAAATAATTTGTCAATTTGTCGATTTGTCTGTTAGGCATTTCGCATATTGACAAATAGACAAATTTGAATAATAGACAAATAATAAAATAGAGTTATGCCAAAAATGAAGACGTGTTCCAGTGCTAAAAAGCGCTTTAAGCTTACCGGAACAGGTAAAATCGCCAGGAAGAACGCATACAAAAGCCACATCTTAACTAAGATGAGCAACAAACGTAAGCGTGGCTTAGGTCAGACCAGTTTAGTATCTGACGCTGATATGGGCAACGTTAAACGTATGCTTTGTATCGGGAAGTAAATTAACACAGTAATTAACCAGGTATCAGGTCAAAGTTTCCCTTAAAACGGAACACCGCTTACCAAAAAACAAAACAACATGCCACGTTCGGTTAACGCAGTAGCGTCAAGAAGAAGAAGAAAAAAGATCTTAGATTTAGCCAAAGGCTATTATGGATCAAGAAGCAAGGTTTATACCGTTGCTAAAAACACAGTTGAGAAAGGTTTGCAATATGCTTACCGCGATCGTAAAACTAAGAAAAGAGAATTCAGAGCATTATGGATACAACGTATCAACGCCGGTGCACGTCAGCAAGGATTATCATACTCGCAATTAATGGGTAAGTTAAATGCTAAAGAAATTGGTTTAAACCGTAAGGTTTTAGCAGATTTAGCCATGAACAATCCTGATGCTTTTAAAGCAGTAGTTGATATGGTAAAGTAAACCAGCTGATAAAATATATTTAAAAGAGGGAATCTAACAGGTTCCCTCTTTTGTTGAGCTTTAATTTGGGTTCACTAATGTTTTAAAGGCCTTTTCTTGATCATACCGCCTTTGGTGTCTTTTACGCTGCTCATTACTACAAAAGCATTAGGGTCAATTTTTTCTATTTCAGTATTTAATTTGTTTAACTCAAGCCTGGTTACCACGGTATAAACAATATCTATTTCATTCGCTTCTCCATTTTTTCCGAAACCACGTCTGCCTTTATATACCGTAAGACCTCGTCCCATGCTATCAATAATCATTTTAGCGATCATTCCATGGTGAGATGAAATAATAGTAACGCCTGTATATTCTTCAATTCCTTCAATAATAAAATCAAGGGTTTTTGAAGCTGCTAAGTAAGTTACTATCGAGTAAAGGGCAATTTCAACAGAAAGGAAATAGGCAGCAGAAGAAAAGATAATGATATTTATGATGATGATGATATCACCCATTGTTGTTCCAAATTTACGGCTTAAATAAATGGCTAAAACTTCAGTTCCGTCTATTACCGCCCCACCCCTCACTGAAAGCCCTATACCAGCTCCAAGAAAAAATCCGCCGAAAACTGCTACTAAAAGATTATCTTTTGTAACATCAGGGAAATGAACTACTGCAAGACATAAGGCAAGTCCGCTGATTGCAAGAGCTGTTTTTATTGCGAACGTTTTACCAAGAATTTTATAAGCAAGAATAATAAAAGGGATATTTACAGCTATTATTAACTGATATAGCGGTATGGATGTAAGCGCTGATATTAACAGTGATATACCTGTTGCGCCTCCGTCTATAAAATGATTGGTTAACAGAAATCCTTTAAAACCAAAAGCCGCGGAAAATATACCAATGGTGATTAAAACAAAATCTTTAAGGTATCTTACTATGGTGATCTTTAATTCACGAAGCCCTTTTGCAAGCTCATAGTCAGAGTACTGTTTGTCGTTCTCCCCTTTCTCTTTATGCCGGAGAGTTGTCTGAATGATTAATTCTGTTAAAAAAGGGTTCATTGCGTGGATATTTATATGTGCAACCTATCAATATAAAAAATGGAGAAGGTTTATTCCAAGGTTTTACTGTTCTGCCCTAATTTACATATTTTAAGGCTTTACCACCCTGTTGCCAACAAATTTTTTGCGGCTTTAAGGCTGCATTTTTGGTATTTTGAATAAGCCATTGCTGCCCGGTTTTGAATTTGAACAGAACTTTCGCCCTTGATATAAGCGCTTATTGCATCATGAACGGTATAAGCTTCGGGCGCCATTAAGCCTGTAGTCCATACAAGAGGATTGGATTTTGTTTGTTTGATATAGGGCGAAAAATATTCCTTACTGATACAGGCTAAAATAATACAATCCCTGATTTTATTGTCCGCGTTTTCATAGGCTTCATCTAAACTGAAATCCATCAGCCCATCATGGCCAATATAAGCCAGTAATTTGGCGTTTCCATTAATGCCAATAACGGTATTGTTTATATGCAGGGTATCTTTTTTGATCCCCGCATTACTTTTAAGAAAATCAACGGTACATTCTTTTATGTTTTTCCCGTTATAGGCTTCTGCAATTAGGTAATAATTTTTGGTACGGTGTTTAAATATGAGGCGCTCCAGTTTCATATTATCCACCTTTTCTTTTTTCAGTAATTTCCATTCTTTACTGTTTTTAAAATAAGTTCTAATTCCAAAGCCACAGCCCCAATACAAATTATTGTCAGGATCCTGGCCATTACCAATTTTTGCCGGAACAGGTACAATACCTTGGTATTTATTGTCGCATAAAGCCACCATAATATGAATGGTATTGGTTGTGGTATCAAACCGGGTTACATTCTTTTCATCTTCACCCTTGTTTTCTGCCTTATTCTGTAAAACTTCTGTTTTTGAAGTTTGTGAATGGCAGTTGAAACAAAGTAAAAAGAATATAACAGTATAGTTTTTCATCATCATATTTTTAATATAATTATTAATCTATTTATAGTATTAAAAGGGCCATATTAAAGATTACTCACTTTTTTGTCCCTGCTCCCGTTTTGTATTAGCAGCTTTGTTTATTTCTGTCGTACAAAGGTTTCATTATTCCTAAACCCTTTGTTTTTAACAAATTTATTAAACTGCTTTTTAGTAATGGCGAGCTTATAAGGAATAGTATCCTGAGGGCTTTCTGTAATTGCTTTAAATTGTTCAATGTCTTCTTTTGTTGAAATCTTGCTAAGAATTAATTTCCCTTTTGAGAGTTGCATCTTTTTTACCTCCCAACTGTCATCGCCATACCAGGTATTGATGAAATAATAACCCTTAAATTTTTTTAAGATATTCGTCTCGTTGATGTTGAACACGGTATCTGTTTCATGAATGTGTTTAACTAAAGTGTCACCCGTTATTTTTACAATAGCCTTTTTGTTCGTTCTTAAGTTAATGAGAGTATCTCCTGAAAGCCGCTCATTACTGTCCAGCTGGTTAATGTGAAATTTATTGTCAAGATCATAAATTGCAAAAATAGCATGGTCAGTAATTTTTAAAGTTAAATTTCCGTCAAGGCTTAGGTACTGCCCCTGCACACGTTTAGGGAATTCAGATAAATTATTTATTTGTGTTGGCTGGGCTTCGCGGAATGTTACCTGTTCGCAGGCAAATAAATGGGTTAGAACTATAAAAGCTATAATATATTTTAAGCTTATTACTATTTGATTACTAATCATACTTTAGATATTATTTATATTAATTAATGTCTGGGTACTATTTGTTATATTATTACTATGTTCTGCTATTATTGCCTGTAATTCTTTAATTAGTATTTCCATTCGCTCTTTCCCGGTTGAATAACTTATAAGCACCATAAGACCTATGATAAATATACTAATCCCAATGGTTAAAATTATTCCTAAACCGCTTAATCCTATACAACTGGCAAATGCGATTATAATCATGAAAAGTAAATAAAGTACAGGCCCAATCGGAGATCTTACAACAATATGAATTTGATTATTAGTTATTGCTCCCATGGCTTTAAAAAACACGAATGAAATTGAAGTCCCAAACACTTCTGGTCCTAATAATTTGGGTACAAAGTAAACTTTATGGTCTTTTGAGAATTGAAATTTACCCTTTGTTTTCTTTATGGTCTGGTTATGCGGGATGGGTAAGTTTGCAGTTTGTATATTAACAGATTGTTTGAAAACACGAATGCCAGTACGGAAAAAGAAAGGCGTAAATAAATGAACGGCCACGATCTCGATCAATGTTATAAGCAAGGAAATAATACAAAAAATTACTGATAAGCGTATGATCAATTCTTGGATTTTCATTTTTAAAGTTAAACTACCATCGAGGCTTAAATATTGCCCCTGCACACGTTTAGGAAATTCAGATAAATTATTTGTTTGGGGTGGCCTGGCTTTGTGAAATGTTATCTGTTCGCAGGCAGATAGGTATGTTAAAACTATAAAAGCTATAATACACTTCAGACCTGGAGCTATCAGGACCTGTTTAATAGCAATATCTCTGAGGCCACGCTTTTTACTTTGTCGGGTTACCTTGCTGTTGTCACACTGAATCAATGAGCTCTTCTGCATAGTTAAATATTTGATTTTTTTCGGATCAATTTATGGTAGTTTATAAGTATACTATAAAAGTAAACTATATTTTAAAGAGCAACAAAATAGTTAATCAACATATTTAATTATAAGATTCTTTAAGAACGTTAATAAAAAAATGCTTTTAGTATCTAAATCACAACTGGCCTCATTAAAAAACAGTTAAACCAAATTTGTAAACCGCTAAACCAAATTCGGGTAATATTATATAAAATTAAAAATTGATATATAGCTCCTGCTAATCCCAATTTTTACATTTACACAAATCTATTTTATACCCTCCCATGCAAGCACGGAGTATAAATAGGGAGGGTTAATTTTATATTCCGGTTTGGTTTTTTGTCTTATGGTGGTTCATCGCGGCTCTCCCAGAGCTATATCCGAAGTTTTAAACCCAGACTAATTTAAAGCCTATCTCAATTCATTTTTATCATCTTACAATTAAACCTGCTTAGCATAAATACTAATTCGGTACAGATACTCTTTAAATTTTTTGTAAACTTGTTGGTTAATTCTTAAATATCCCAGATGATCAAAACAGTATTAAAGCAATTCTTTTTGCAGGGCTTTTTCCTTTTAATAACAGCGGGAATAGTAACAGCGCAGAATTTTAGCGGCGTATGGTACGGAACCAGCCCAATCACAAAAACTTCAGGTTATCATTTATCTTCTACCGAACCTAACGGCGAACTATTTTCCATTCACGTGGCAGAAGATAAT
>JBASZP010000336.1:0-3142 GCA_049660965.1 Daejeonella sp.
TGCTCTTTGTATTATTGAGCTACTTTTTCAGTGCCCTCCAATTACGGTTGAGGATTTCTTAAATTTCCTTTTACATCTTCTTTTTAAGATAAAAAGTGATGGTTATTCTATTTTGCGAATTCTGTAATTATCTCTATCAGCTACATATAATTTACCGTCTGCAGCAATTACTACCCCAGAAGGTAAATTAAATCGGGCTTCGGTTGCTTTTCCATCAAGAAAAGCTCCAATAAATAAATTGTTTGCATCAAGTGTACCACTGCCCGCCAGGGTGCTTACCACTCCTGCTTCCGGGCTAATTTTTCGTATCCGATGATTATTCCTATCAGCTACATAAAGATAACCATCCTTATCTAACGCTATACTGGTAGGGAAATCAAATCTTGCGTCTCCTCCTTTATCATCTTTAAAACCTTTTATGGCGCCAGCCAGAGCACTTATTGTTACATCATTCCCTGCGCCTGTGGTAATTTTAAGTATCCGGTGATTATTGGTATCGGCTACATATACAGTACCGTCTTTAGCTACCGTTACTCCCCAAGGTTTATCAATTATTGCAGGATCACCAGTACCGGCGAGGGTGCTTACTGATGGAAAAATAGCAGTAACAATTTTTCGTATCCGGCTATTTCCAGTATCAGCTACATACACATTGCCATTAACATCTACTGCTACTCCTCTAGGAGAGTTAAACCGAGCCGTCTCTTGTTGCCCTGCTGGTTTATCTTTAAAATCGGCTATACCATCACCCGCTAAAGTACTAACTAGGCCTGTAGGAGTAATTTTTCGGATTCTTTGATTATCTTTATCTGCTACATAGACATTAAAATTTTGATCTACGGCTACTCCCGTAGGAGCATTAAACCGAGCCGCCTCTGATTGTAGTGTTAGCTTATCTTTAAAATCGGCTATACCATCACCTGCCAGAGTACTCACAACTCCTCCCGGGGTAATTTTCCGTATTCTGTGATGATTGGTATCGGCTATATATAAATAGCCATCTTTATCTACCGCTATCCCTGAAGGCATATTAAAAGTAGCTGATGAACCGTCCTGAAAATCAGCATCGGCTACACCTGTTCCGGCAAAGGTACTTACTACCAGAGTCGATGCCGGAATTATTTCTTCATCTATTTTATCTTTTTTGTCTTTTTTACAGGAGAAGGTCAGAGCAAGTCCAACGAACAAGATTAGACTCAAGCGTTTAATGGGTTGGTTTATGACCATCCGTTTAAAGTGATAATTAGATTTTTTCATAATTGTTTTCATAATTTTTGTAGTTATACTGTTTATTAATGTTATTAAAAATTTTACAATAATAAACATTTTAATTTTTCTTTAAATAAAAAAATAAATAAAATACTTTAAATAACCGTAGTTTTAAGGAAAGCGTTGAATTATTTCCATCTTTCTGGATTACATTAAATGACGAAAAATTAATATAGAGAATACCTATTATTTCGCTTCGAACTTATAACCTACCCCTTTTACCGTGCTTAAGTAATTATCGCCCAGTTTCTCGCGGATCTTACGGATATGCACATCAATGGTACGGTTGGTTACTACCACCGAATCTTCCCAGATATTTTTTAAAATAACTTCACGGGTATATACTTTGCCGGGTTTGGAAGCCAGTAAATAAAGCAGTTCAAACTCTTTTTTGGCCAGAACAGTTTTCTCACCGTTGCGGAATACCAGGAATGCTTCACGGTCTATTACCAGGTCGGCAATTTCCAGTTTGTTTTCCGCTGTTTCTTCTGTTTGTACGTTACGTCTTAAAATTGCGTTAATGCGGCTGATGAGGGCACGGGGTTTAATGGGTTTGGCTATATAATCATCGGCGCCCGCGTTAAAACCGGCAATCTCCGAGTACTCTTCGCTCCTGGCAGTTAAAAATATCATGAATGTATTTTTAAACTCGGGCATGGTTCGCAGGATGCGGCAGGCTTCAATACCATCCATTTTAGGCATCATAATATCCAGGATGATGAGGTCTGGCAATACGCGTTTGGCTTCCGCAACGGCTTCCAGTCCGTTTGTGGCGGTATAAACCAAGAAATCTTCTTTTTTAAGATTGTATTCTATCAGTTCCAGGATATCCGGTTCATCATCTACAATTAAAATTTTATGTTTAACGCTGCTCATACGGTTTTTAAATTTGATACTAAAGTATGGTGTTACTTACATGAACAGGTTAAGTGTTTGTTAACAAATTGTTAAGCGCTGTATAATCTTAATAAACCCAGTATCTTATTTAAGATGTGTAGCTAAAAATTTCTCCAATTTTTTTCCGCTCAGGTTTTTACCTATTATTTTCCCTGTAGGGTCTAATATAAATGAAGCCGGTATGCCTTCTACCTTATATTGTGCGGAAACTTTCCCGTTCCATCGTTTAAGCTCCGAAACATGCGTCCAGCTTAACTGATCAGCTTTAATTGCTTCCAGCCAAGCGCTTTTATTATCATCTAAGGAAACACCGAATACGGTAAATCCTTTATCTTTAAACCGATTATATAATTTAACTACATTAGGATTTTCTTTACGGCAGGGTCCACACCAGGATGCCCAGAAATCCAAAAGAACATACTTTCCTTTAAAGTCAGAGAGTTTAATCATTTTTCCATCGGTGCCCGGAAGTTCGAATTGAGGGGCCAACTGGCCTACAGAAGTAGGCTTAACCTCTTCCATCCTTTTTACAAAAGCCTGAACTGATTTAACTTTAGGATATTTATTCTTTATTTCTTCGGCATATTTAATTAAAGGCTTTTCATATTTTACCTGGTCTATAGTACCAATGGCATAAAAACCGGCTAAATTATCTTTATTATTTTCCGAAAACTTTAAAGCCGCGTTAGAATAATCCTCCATATTCTTTTCGAACTTTGGCATGAACGAGTCATAAATAGAATCTTTTGAAGCGGGGTTTGTAGTTATTAATGCGGTATATTCTTCATCAATCTGGTGGTACAATTTTCCGTAATCATTACCTATTTTATTAAACTCGCGGATCTTCTCTGATGCATCTGACCCTTTAACCTGGTAGGTATTTGTTGTATCTGCATAATTAGTGGTAAATTCTACTTCATCGCCATTCTGGGCAACTACCAAAAAGTTCTTATCGCCAACAACCAGGGTATAAAAA
>JBASZP010000337.1:0-2273 GCA_049660965.1 Daejeonella sp.
GCGTATACTATCATAAATACAAGAGTTAGCAGCAATTTTAAACGACACATTATGCCAAAACTAAACATCTTCATTGACGGAACATGGCTATTTCGAGTTTGCCAACCAGACGGAGTTCTTTCAAATAGAACTGAATATAATACCCAAAGTTTTAAGCTAAATTTTGATAACTTAACGAACTCATTAATTGGCTATTTAAAGAGTAAAAGCAAGAATGTAGAGCTTGGAGAAAGATATATTTCAACCTCAATATTTGATTTACCCTCCGATTTAGCTAATTGGACAAACGAAAATCCAGACGTTACAACAAATGATATAGAACGTGTAACAAAAGGTGCACAAGCCCGAGAATTTATGGTTCAAAATGCACTTGCAGCGGGTTTTAGTGACAGTGCTGTTTACAGGCCAAGGCTTAGGCCATTTATGATTGAAAAACTAAAGAATAAGACTTATCAAGAAAAACAAGTTGACGCAACTGTTATTGCATTGTTAGTAAGAAGTGCTATAACTCAAGGAGAAAATTTTCATGCTTTTATTACCGGCGACTCTGATGTATTACCTGCTATTAGAGTTGCATATCCAGAGTATTCCAAAAATGTACTTCTAGTAACGACACATCCTGACGAGTTGCGTGCAGAACATAGACAGACTTCATTTTCGTATACAGACTTTCAATTTGAAATCGAACCATATTTTCTTCAAGACCATGTAAAAGAAATTATTCATGGACAGAACGTTTATGAATGTTCAAACTGCCGAAAGACTTTTGTAAGAAGCAAATCAATTCCTAAAAACAGACGACCTTATTGTAACAATTGTTCACAAGGGCGAACATAAACTGCTGCTTACATAGGGTTTGTTGCTACGCTGGCAGACGAATAAATTCTCATCTTTTGTTCGCCATCAGCACAGCAGTAAGCCCTCCTAGTTACCGGCAACTTTACCAGACATTCTGCTAACTGACAAATTATTAAATTTAACCCCGAATTCGCTCAATTAATGAATCAATATCATCTCGACATAACTATCGCAAAATTAAAAGGACCGACAAATGCTCAAATTATTACATGTAATCAGTGGGCGGCAACTGGTCTCGACAAATTTCATAGTAAATCAGAAGCAGAAATTGAGTTCCAAATTGATGGTGTAAATACAACTGTCAAACTTTTGTGGGACTCTAATTTTTCGAAAGCTGCAATGAAAGAAGAAAAGGATATGGCAAATCATGGTGGTGTTGCTCTAGCATGGTTTGCGATGTCCGTGCTATTAGATTATGGATATGTGGAACAAACTGAAATAGGCGATGGGGTTGACTATCGATTTATGAAACAAGAACCTAATGATGACGATTTAAATTTTATGGATAATTTTCATCACGTAGAAATATCCGGTATTTTGCAGGAACATAAGACAAATACTCTAAAAGGAAGAATAAAAGATAAACATGAGCAAATTGATAGGGGTGGTAAACGAAATGAGTCTTCTTCTGTTATTGTAACGTTATTTAGTAAACCGAAAACTGTAAAAGAAATTCATAAGTGAAACCTAAGGTTATTCATCAAGAAGCAATGGACTATTCTTTTAAAGCCAGGCAGGCTTTAGAACTGGGGCAATATGCGAATGCATTTGACTTATATTCGAAAGCGGCTGAATTAGAAAGTCAAGTTGCTGAATTTTATTTTAACAAACCTGATTTAGAACCAACTCGAAGTGTTATTATTCGGAGTGCGGCTTTCCTAAATATAAAAGCAGGTATGGTCGAGAATGCAAAAAGATTCATTTTTTTTGGGCTACTTAACTCGAAAGACGAGCAGATACTAAGTCAGTTAAATAATGCACTTGAATTAGCCGTTTCTTTGGGACAAATGACTAGCAATGCAGCAAGTCGGGAATTTAATTATTTAAATCTCCTTAGACAGCGAAGTGTCCATTATATAATTGAGCCTACAACGCCAGTATTTGGACATTCCGTAAGCCTAGAATCAATTAGAGATTTTACTGGTGATTACTTAAAATCTTTAAAAGCATATGCCATATCTAAACTTAGACAAGTTCTTAATCTTGGTGATGAAATCGAGGATTCACTTAGAAATGAGATTGACAAACTGATTAATCCATTAGTTACAAGTTCTGCTTATGGCAGTTTTAAATTTTCAATTGCAAACGACTTTCTTTCCCGAGAAGGTGAAAGCCAAGAATTGTTGGAATTGAAAGCAAATGTTGTAGCAAAGTATCATAATGAAATATTTGTTAACCCGTTAACAGATGGTGAT
>JBASZP010000338.1:0-13522 GCA_049660965.1 Daejeonella sp.
ACCGGTAAACAAGGTAAAGCGCCGGATCCTTATTATGATCCCCTGGAGTTTGCCATTGAAGAAACCCACAAACGCGGCATGGAATTACACGCTTGGTTTAATCCTTACCGGGCAACATCTGATCTGATTGATAGAAACACGGACGCACAACACATAACACGACAAAAACCTGAATGGTTCTTTAATTTTGGAGGTAAAAAATTATTTGACCCCGGCTTACCCGAAGTACGGGAATACATTGTACAGATAATTATGGATGTGGTTAAAAATTATGATATAGATGGGGTACATTTTGACGATTACTTTTATCCCTACCCCGAAAAAAATCAATGGTTAAAAGATGCAAACAGCTTCCAGTTATATGGCTCAGCTTTTTCTAACATAGATGACTGGCGCCGGCAAAATGTAGATACCCTCATTCACACTTTATCTGACAGTATCCATACCTGTAAAAAATATATTAAATTCGGCATTAGCCCATTCGGAATATGGCGTAACCAATCCCAGGATCCGGAAGGCTCTGAAAGCCACGGGCTTGATGGTTATGGCCAACTATATGCCGATGCCCGTAAATGGGTTAAATTGGGATGGGTAGATTATATTAATCCACAAATATACTGGCCTTTTTATAATCCTGCCGCCCCCTATGAAAAATTAGTAGACTGGTGGAGCAATAATGCTTTTGGTAAACACCTGTATATTGGGCAGGCTGCTTACCGTGCCGAGGAAAGAAAACCGGGCTGGAATAACCGCAGTCAAATTCCGGATCAAATACGTTATTTAAGGACTAATACGCGGGTACAGGGAAGCGTATTTTTCAGTTCAAGATCTTTAACAAATAATCTGGGCGGAGTAAATGATTCGCTAAGAACAGATTTTTACAGGTATCCCGCTTTACAGCCTGCTATGCTATGGCTTGATGGCTTATCGCCAAATGCACCCCAAAAGCTCGAAGTAAAAGTAATGAACCAATCAGTACAGCTTAACTGGGTTTGCCCAATAAAAGCCGAAGATGGTGATATTGCTTATGGATATGTGATCTATCGTTTTAATGAAGGAGCAGAAATTAATACAGAAGATCCAAAAAACATTCTGAGGATATCTTTTGATGCCGGACAAACTAATTATCAGGACGAAACAACTTCGCCTCAATCCAGGTATACTTACGTAATTACAGCAATTGACCGCTTAAAAAATGAAAGTATTCATTCTAATTGGGTTGGGATAAAAACAAATTAATTAAACCCTCGCTTTTTAGACGAGGGTTTAGTTTGTCCATTATCTATTCGCAGTATTATCCAAAAAAGGCCTGTTAGTAGCCGTTGTTGAAACAACTGTCATATCTCCTCTTGAGCTTATTGTATATACTCTCCCAATTACAAATGATACGTCTGCTCTGGTAATTAAGTTTGTATTTGTACCAGGATAACGGGTGTATATAGTATACACTCCTGGCAATAATTTAACAAAATCTGACCCATTCTTGTAAGCTATATTAGTTGATACAACTGTTTCTGTTAATGTAACAGTATTTTTAACAACGAAGTCCATACCTGAATTTGCATTAGGTATGGCATTAACAAACCTAACATAAGTAGCAGAATTATCAAACGCTGGTAATTTATCTTCCACAATAAATGTATCAGATGTTTTTGCCCCAGTATTATAAAATCCACAAGTGTATAATGAATAATATTTGCTGTTTTCAACTGTTGTTGTTAGATTTGCAATCGCCAGATCTTTATCTATAGCAGCGGTTATCTGAGCTTTAAAAATATATTGGCCTCCTTCAATCGTTGCATAATTGGATGCAGGGCCAACGCTGCCATAAGCAACTCCAGTTACAGCTTCAATACCTGTTGTAGATTGTATTGCTGTCATCTTTTTTTCATTTGCATAAAAATTTACCCCAGGAGAATTTAGACTAAAATTATAAAATTTAATTCTAGCGCCAGTTGTAGGTGTACTAATTACTGGTACAGTATTTTTCTCACAAGCACTTAAAATCGTTATAAGTGGTAATATCAATAAATAAATATATTTTTTCATTTTTTTTTAAAATTAAGGTTGAGTAATCCATAATGGTTTAGTCTGGTAATCTGTAGCATCTGCACCAATTAGTTTCAAATTAGGCAAATTCCAAACATATTCAGAATTGTAACGAGGGCGTAATCTTTGAACTAATTTTCCTCCATTATCTTCATATAAACTGGTTGGCGGAGTAAAACCTAAAAAAACTTGATTACCGGTTATAGGGTCCAAATCTGTATAATGATATCTTCTCATATCCATCCAGGTTTCTAAATGACCCCATCCCCATTGTGCAATATATTTTTGGCACATAATATGAGAAAGTGTTAAATTAGCGGCAGTAGGAACTATTGCAGTAGAAGCCATAAAGGTAGATTTCTCTGCCGCACTAATTTGTGTAGGCCTCTGTACGTTATCCGAATTTCTTGCATTAACAAAATCTATATGGGCAGAAATACCATTTTTATACGCTGCCAAAGCTGTGGTCATATCCCCTAATTTATAGGCTGCTTCTGCTTTAATAAACTGAAGTTGTGCATAAGTTATAGCAGGCATTTTAGATTTATCATCAAATAGATAACGGCTTGGATCTCCTACAATTACCGGCCCAGGATAACCATGTAAATTGTAAGGTTGTTTTGCTGCAGTTAATGCTCCAAAATTAAGTACGTTAATATCTAATCCTGTATAAGACCCATCGGATGAAGGCGCTAACATACGAGACATACGTGGATCAACAACTCCTCCAAACTGTGTTCCATTCATTAAGTTGAATATAAATTGTGTTTGCCTGAAACTGGTTGGTGGGTTTGCATTAGTTTGAAGATTAGCTCGACGCTGGCCCCAAAAATTAGTATCATCATTACCTGTACTGGTATAAGCTAATAAAGCATCATCTGCATTGTCTATAAATGATTTATTAACAGCATCAATTACATCAAGTGGTTTATACATTTCGGCTTTATTGCTATAATGATTTAAATTAATAGCAAGCATAGCATACGCATATTTCAACCATTTAAGCCTATTACCATTGTAAATTTTATCTCCGCCTGCTAAAAATGCAGCATTTACACCTCCGTCGGTTCTTTGAAGATTGGTAATTGCCAAATTTAACAGTCGTTGAACTTCTTGATAAGCAAATTCCTGTGTATCATAACTAAATTGGGTTTTCGCCGGATTTATTGCTTCTTTAATGGTGATCTCTCCATGTAAATCTGTTAAAGATTGCCATCCCCAAGCTTTTAAAATATATCCCACTCCTAACAAGTCCCAGCGTTGTTCTGCTTCAGCTTTATTCATCATATCTACAAGATTTTGACCCATGCTCCAATATACATCACGCCATATTTGAGAGCCATTATCTGAGGCAGGATAATAACCCATTCTATCCCATGTGGTTATAGCAGTACCACCTATATTCTTCCAATTCTGTGTGTACCTACCTACATAACGGCCGTCAAATTGAGGAGAAGTGACCATCCAATGTATCATAGGCGCCAAATATAAATTTGCCGCCGCATTCTCAGGTGCATTCGGATTGGTATTTACATCCAAAAACTTTTTACACCCTGAGCTTAGAAATAAGCCCATTGCTAATATTGTTATCAATAATTTTTTCATTTTTTTATATTTTAAAGTCCTGCTCTAATTCCAAAATTTAAACCTCTTGGCATAGGAAAGTTTCCAAAATCTATTCCTGCCGCACCAGAGCCGCCAACTGCAGCTGTATTACCATTTACAATAGGGTCTAATCCGGAATAGTTTGTAATTAAAAGCAAATCTGTTCCTGTTAAGAATATACTGGCATTTTTAAGAAAGTTTTGCTTGTTTAATAGCTTTGAAGGTAATTTATAGGTTAGCGTAACATCTCTTAATCTCATCCAGTTAATATCCTTCTCTATAAACAGCTCTTCACTTATATCGGAGTAATAGAGATTTTGATAATAGGGTGTAATAGCAATATTATTTCTGGTGGGATTTGTACTATTTTCTTTACCATCCCGAAGAACACCATTAATTATTCTTGAATCCATCCTGTCCAAAGTTTGCATACTTAATCCCTTGGTTGTCAAATAGTGTTGCGTAGCATTTAGTACATCTCCTCCTTTTCTAAAATCAAGAAGAAAAGAAAGTGACAAGTCTTTATAAGAAAAGCTATTAGTTAGACCAACAGTAAAGTCAGGCTGCCTGTCATAGCCAGCGTCAAAAAATGTTGTTGCACGTAAGGGTAAACCTGTAGACGGACTTATTAAAAGTTCGCCTGCATTATTTCTTAAATAAAACAGCCCCGTTAAAGATCTTGTTGATTTACCAAATGTATTCCCATTTCTTACATTAGCATACAACCAGGTATCAGAAACATAAGCTTCAGGAAGTGCATTAGGCAATCCTAATACTCTGCCTTTTGCAGACTCAAAGTTCGCAAGTATATCCCAATTAAAATCAGATTGCTTAACGGGTGTTCCTCTTAATGTTATTTCTAAACCTTCATTCCTGGTTTTTGCTCCATTTAAGTTAAATAAAACATAACCTGTAGAATAACTTCCCCTGATATCGTTAACAATCTGATCAGTTGTTTCTTTACGATAAACTGTTAAATCCAAGCCTAACCGATCATTAAAGAACGCAAGCTCTGTTCCTATTTCATAAGAACTGGCAAACTCGGGTTTTAAATTTGGATTCGGGCCAGTAAAACCATAGCCATAACCTCCGCCTACTGTAGGTTTATATTCTAATGCTGCAACATAGGCATAAGGCCTTGCATCTTTACCTACTTCTGCATAAGCAGCCCTGATCTTACCCGATGTAAATACTTTACCTAGTTTTTCTTTAAATGCAGGAATTTCTGTAAATACAAAACTGCTTGAAACAGATGGGTAAAAGAAAGAATACCTGTCTTGAGGTATGGTAGATGTGAGGTCATTTCTACCTGTACCCGTTAAATAGAAAAAGTCTTTATAAGCAAGTGTTGCCGAACCAAAAAAGCTGACCAATCGCCTTTGTGAAATTGTTGACCTTGCATTTCTGACATAGGTATTATTAACAGAAACGAAATTCGGATCTAAAAAATTCTCTCCATAGGTAGCATCTATATTGGATTTTAAATCCTGAATGGCATTACCTAAAGTAGCATTAATGGTAAGATCTTTGGTAATACTCTGTGCATTAAGATTAAATAAGGTTTGAATATTAATATTTCGTACTACATCATTCGCTAAATCCAGAATACCTTTTAAAGTAAATCCGGATGCACTTTCCGGGTGACGTATTTCTAAATTCTGATTAGTATCAGTATCTATACCAATATTACTTTTAATGCTTCCCCATTTTACAGGTGTTAATGTTAAGCCCAGATTAGAAATTAGCCTGTTAGTTTTTGCAGTAATTAAATTCTTATTTACGCTGAAATAAGGATTATCGACTTCACCTGATGCAGTACCTGTTGTTATTTGTCTTCTTGTACCTATTAAAGTCAGATAATTTTTGGCATCATCAGTTTGAGGCCAGGCTAATAAACCAATAAGCGGCCCATTAGCGCCTTTAGCTGGCTGATTATTCTTTGAGTAAGTATAAGCTAATGATATATCTGTTTTCAGCCAGCTATTCAATTGTGCCTGCGAAGAACCCGTAAGATTTATCCTGCCATATAAGGAATTTGGTACAACACCTTCCTGGTTAGTATAAGCAGTAGCAATTCTATAAGTTACTTTATCTGCACCACCGCTAAACGATAAATTATGTTTTTGTGTAAAGCCTGTTCTAAAAAAGCCCTCAATATTGTCATAAAATTTTGTTCCTGCAGCATACTCAGGCCCAAAATAACTTAAAGAAGAAGTAGATGTAGCGCCAGAAGCTCCGGGGCTGTATATTTTTTGTATCTCCGGCTTTGTTATAGTTTGCTCTACACGAAAACTATTACTATATTCTATAGATCCAGCACCTGCCTTACCTCTTTTAGTAGTAATTACAATAGCACCGTTTGCAGCATCAATACCATATAATGCAGCGGCTTCGGGGCCTTTTAATACAACGAGATTTTCAATATCATTAGCATCAATATCCGATGAGCGGTTTGAAAAATCCACAGTTCTGTTTGCCTGAGAAGTTGTTGAACTGATCTCTGAGAAGAAAGCCGAAGTATTTAATGTTTTATTATCTATTGGTAAGCCATCCACAATAAATAATGGTTGATTGCTTCCACTAATCGAACTTACACCACGTATAGTTATAGATGATGAAGCGCCCGGCACACCGGAAGAGCTGGTAACTTCCACACCGGCAACACGGCCCTGTAAAGCGTTAATGAAATTTTCTCGTTGTGTTTTGGCAATATCTGCACCTTTTACGGTTTGTTGTGAGGTTCCTAAAGCACGTTGTTTAACACTACTGCCTAAGGCGGTTACCACAACCTCATTTAAAGTTTTCGCATCCGATCTTAATGATACATTGATTACATTTTCTGTATCTACAGTTCTTTCCTGAGGTAATGTACCCAGAAAACTAAATACCAGTCTTTGTCCCGGATTTGCTTTAATTGAATAGATACCGTTAGCATTAGTAGTAGTACCAACAGTTGTACCTTTTACTTGTACAGATACACCGGGTAACGGTAAGCCATCTTCTGCAGAAGTTACTCTGCCATTTATTGTTCCAGCCTTAACCGTAAAGCTATTGATAAGCTGATCTGTATTTTTTACTGCCGGATCTTGTACAAAAGCCTTTTCTGATGGATCTTGAATGATATTATATCCCATCTGTCCCTGGCCTGCATTTGATAATACAATATTTACAGTATTATTATCATTAATGGTAACAGCTTCTTTTGCATAAAATGCAAATTCTAATTGCTGAATGCTTTGACTTTTGGGTACAAGAACATAGAAATATCCATCCGCATCTGTTTTACCGATTTCCTTGCCGGAGAGAAGAACGCTTACACCGGAAAGGGGAAATCCATTTCCCTTGGCAGTAACCGTACCCATGACGGCCCGCTGAGGCATTACCTGAGTAGTATCCTGGCTCATTGCCCGGATAGTTACAAAGAAGATACCCAGAAATAAAATGAGTAGCTTTTTTTTCATACATTAATTTAGTTTAGTTAGTTAATTTTAGTTAGTTCTTTAGAGTATTAATTTAGTACTATTAGTACTGCATTAATTTCGCTAATGTTGCACTAATTGCAGATATATGCAATACTTTTTTAAAAATAAAGTGAAGAATTTGTGATCTGCTAAATAACTTATTGTATAATTTTAATAGTGTAAAAAAGACACAATATACAGAATTAATTCGGCTTTTTTAATTAAAAAATATGCTTTTTAAAGGTATTTAAGATACTGAATAATATGGGTAGTAAAATGAGTTAGTGTACTTTAAACTTACTTTTAAATGAACCTGTTTAATGCAAGAATTAACCCATAAAATTTAAAAATACTGCAAAAACTACATATTTATTACCCACAAGTTTGATTATGCAAAGCGATTTGCAGATAAATTAAAGAAAGAATGTTATTCATTTATAATTAACTAAATCAATTTACATAACTATGTGCTCTTTCTTCAGACCTAAGCATTTTACTACAGGTTTCTGAAAATACTATACAGAAAGGGATGATTAAGGTTTAAAATACAAAAGCTATTGAATAACTTATTACCAGCCTTAAATCAAAACAATTATAATCTGTAAAATAATTGTTAAACCAGTTAACTATTTAATAAGGCAAACAAATTTTACCCATACAAATTGAAGGTAAGCTTTGTCTTTTTCCCCAATAAATAGGTTCTCCTGCTACACTTTCATTGGCCAACACAGCAAATAAAACCGCCTCCTTTGCATCCGGATGAATTCCAAGTTTATCTGTGGTAGTAAATTTTGCCCATGGTATTTCATTTTTAAGAATACTAATTAGTAAGGGATTATGCATACCGCCGCCACTCATATAAATATGTGATTTATCCGCTTCGGAAAAGCATTTTTTAATGGAATTAGCTATCACAAGGGCAGAGAAATGACATATACTTGCTAAAACATCTTCATTCCTTATACTTTCAGTACCTGATTTTCTTTGAGCATTTAGCAAATAACTGAGATTAAATAGTTCCGGCCCGGTGGTTTTTGGAAAATCTATTTTAAAGAATGCACTATTCATTAATTCTTTCAGAAGTTGTTCATTTAGATTGCCTGATTTTGCAATTTCTGCGTCTTTATCATAATACAAACCCGGATAATTTTTTTGTATAAACTGATCCATTAGTGTATTTCCTGGACCAACATCAGTTGAAAAAACCTTTTCTGCATTTCCATCCGCAGGTAAATACGTAAAATTTGCTATTCCGCCAATGTTCAGCATAATCCGGTTTTCTTCCTTTTTAGAAAACATCAAATAATCTCCATAAACAGCTAAAGGTGCCCCTTCACCACCAGCCGCTAGATGTTTTTGCCTGAAATCCGAAAGGGTAATGATACCTGTTTTAACCGCGATATGATCGCCATCGCCAATTTGAAGAGTTCCATTTGGATAATCCTTTAAGCCATGTAAAGATTGCGGGGCATGAAAAATAGTTTGTCCGTGGCTGGCAATCAGATCAATTTCATCTGCATTAATGTTCCATTTTTTTAATGCTTTTAAAATAAGCTCTGCATGTTTAATACCAATATATTCATTAAGCAAACAAACTTTTTGTAAATCCACATCACGTTTAGAGAAAATATTTTTTACATCAGTTCTAAAGTCATCCTGATAAGTGGCAGTTGTAAAATTGAGGAGTTTAACTTCAATAGAATTGCCATTACCTGAACATAAACACAGGGCAATATCCAGCCCGTCCATAGACGTACCAGACATTAAACCAATTATCTTGCGCTCTTTTTTAGCTCCAATTTCTGCTAATTTTGCAATACTTAAATTCATAATCTATATCTGATTTAATATTAATGAAAATACCACTATTTATAATATGCAAAAAATAGTAAAAAATTAATTTATTTACACATACCTATACACTTATATTTTTGTCTATATCTTTGCTGATTAGCTATAACCTTTAATATTCTAAATATGGCCCGATTAAATTTACTGGAAGAAACCCGTTTCGAAAAATTGCCGGTAACTGTTTACCCAAATTCTGATATTGCCTCTAAAAAAATTGCCCAACGTATTGCAAACCTTATCATCAGCAAACAAAATAATGGAGAAAAAGCCATTCTAGGCTTAGCCACGGGTGTTACACCTGTTGCTGTGTATGAAGAATTAGTCAGGCTACATACTGAAGAAGGTCTAAGTTTCAAAAATGTAGTAACATTCAATCTGGATGAGTATTTCCCTATGAAACCTACTTCCTCTCAAAGTTATGTATCTTTTATGAAGCAACATTTGTTTGATCATATTGATATAGATATGAACAATGTACATATTCCCGATGGAACTATTCCCTTAGAACATATACCTGCTTTCTGTTTAGAATATGAAAAAAAGATCACCGGATATGGCGGTTTAGATCTACAGATTTTAGGAATAGGACGTACCGGACATATCGGTTTTAACGAGCCGGGCTCCGCACCAAATTCAGGCACACGCTTAGTAACCTTAGATGATCTGACACGCCGCGATGCTTCCAGAGATTTTGGCGGTAAGGCAAATGTTCCGGTTAAAGCAATTACCATGGGTATTGGAACCATCTTTAAAGCCCGCGAAATTATTTTAATGGCCTGGAATAAAAAGAAAGCGCCAATTATTAAAAAAGCCGTAGAAGGTAAAATATCTTCAGACGTACCTGCAACATACCTTCAGCTTTCTGATCATGTAGAATTTGTTTTAGATCAGGATGCAGCATCAGAATTAACACGTTTTAATGTTCCATGGTTAGTAAAAGATTGTATTTGGGATGAAAAGATGATTAAAAAAGCCGTAATATGGCTGGCTAATATCTTAGGAAAACCGATCTTAAAACTAACAGAAGAAGATTATAATAATAACGGAATGGCACAACTGGCTACAGAAAAAGGTCCGGTTTATAATATTAACATTCATATATTCAATAAAATACAACATACTATTACCGGCTGGCCGGGCGGTAAAGAAAATGCCGATGATTCCCAGCGTCCTGAACGTTCTAAACCAGATAAAAAACGTGTGGTTTTGTTCTCCCCACATCCTGATGATGATGTTATTTCTATGGGAGGCACATTTATCCGTTTGGTCGACCAGGGACATGATGTACATGTAGCTTATCAAACATCAGGTAATACTGCCGTTTGGGATGACGATGCACTCCGGTTTGTAGAGTTTGTAAAAGACTTCGGTAAAACCGTTGATCTGGATACTCAAAAACTAGATTCTCTTTATCTGGAAATGCGCAAGTTTTTAGAAAATAAACAACCAAACCAGGTAGATAAAAAAGAAATTCAAACAGTTAAAGGCTTAATACGTAAAGGCGAGGCCATGACCGGGGCACGTTATGCCGGACTTACCGATGATCATATTCACTTTATGGCTTTACCTTTTTATGAACGTGGAAAAACACAACGTAATCCGGTTTCTGAAGATGATGTTCAATTAACAGTGGATCTTTTACAAAAAATAAAACCTCATCAAATATTTGCAGCGGGTGATTTTGCGGATCCGCATGGAACACATAAAGTCTGTTTCGATATTATTTTGAAAGCTTTAGACCGCCTTAAAAATGAACCCTGGATAAAAGATTGCTGGTTATGGATGTATCGAGGAGCATGGCATGAATTTGAAACCCATGAAATTGAAATGGCGGTTCCATTATCGCCACAGGAAGTTGAACGCAAACGTTTTGCAATATTTAAACATCAATCTCAAAAAGATCGTCCGGTTTTCCCGGGAGATGATTCCAGAGAATTTTGGGTTCGTGCAGAAGAACGCACCCGCGAAACTGCTAAAGCATACGATAAATTAGGTTTGGCCGAATACGAAGCTATGGAAACCTTTGTCAGGTGGAAGTTTTAGAAAAGCGATCTTAAATAATCGTTTTTATATCTGGTTAAAAATTTGCAGTTTTAATATTTAAACTCTTTAAAAACTAATGGCCGATACTTCAGAACCAAAAACTGCTAAATCAAACCTAACTGTTCCAAACTCAAGGCTACTTTCATTAGATGTATTTAGGGGATTAACTGTCGCGGCCATGATATTGGTTAATAATCCCGGAGATTGGGCACATATTTACGCTCCCTTAGAACATACAGAATGGAATGGTTGTACACCAACTGATCTTATATTTCCATTTTTCCTTTTTATTGTTGGTGTATCTATCAGTTTTGCATTAGGCAGTAAAAAAGAGCAAAGTCAAAATCATACTAAGTTTATCTGGCTGGCATTAAAAAGAGCTACAATTCTATTTGGATTAGGATTATTCGGCACTCTTTTCCCTAAAATATTCACAAATCCTGTTGAAGCTTTACAATTGGTACGTATTCCAGGTGTTTTGCAACGAATTGCCGTAGTGTTTTTTATTTCAGCTTTACTTTTTATCAAAACCAACACCAAAACACAATTTCGTATCATGGTAGGCTTACTGATCGGTTATTGGGCATTAATGACTTTTGTACCTGTACCAGGAGTGGGATATGCCAACCTGGAGAAAGAAACTAATTTAGCAGCCTGGTTAGACAGAACTATATTAACTGAAGCTCATTTGTGGAAATCGGCTAAAACCTGGGATCCGGAAGGAATCTTAAGTACAATTCCCGCAATTGCCACAGGTTTATTCGGTATTTTAATAGGAACCTGGTTAAAACGAAAAGATCGTGAAGACAGCGTGAAAATATCCTGGATGTTTTCTTTTGGTGTATTAGCAACCATATTAGGCTTACTATGGGATTTGAATTTCCCAATAAATAAATCACTTTGGACAAGTTCTTATGTATTTTACACAGGTGGTTTAGCAACTATAGGTTTAGCTTTTCTTTACTGGATCATAGATGTTCAGAAATATCATAAAGGGACCAAACCTTTTGTTGTTTATGGAGTAAATGCAATAACTGTATTTGTTTTATCAGGGTTGGTTGCTAAAACTTTAAATTTGATTAAGGTAAAAATGCCTGATGGCAAAGAGGTGGGCTCTAAAGTTTGGATGTATGAAACCTTTTATGCACCTTATTTTTCTCCGGTTAATGCTTCATTGGCAGGAGCAATAACCTTTATATTGATTTGGCTGGTCATTTTATGGTGGATGTATAATAAAAAGATTATTATTAAGGTTTAATTTTCACTTAATTGTAGCAGTCAAGCGATAATTATATTTTTAGAAAAATCTTCTCTAACTTGTTTTAATTCGATGGCGATAATAATCGCCATCGAATTAGTTTTTTTATCCTTTGTTGATTTTTAAAACCATTCCAGGCTGAATGTTTCCCTTCTTTAAACCGTTTATAGCTTTTATTTTAGAAACTGTTGCTCCATCAAACTTTCGGGCAATTTCTGATAAAGTATCTCCCATTTTTACTTTATAAGTATAGAATTTTGAAACAGGTTTTTTGCTTTCATTTAGAGAAGAAGGTTTTAATCTTACTGTTTGCCCTGGTAGAACTTTAAATGATTTAAGTTTATTCCAAACTTTTAAATCCTGTACTTCTACACCATATTGATTAGCTATATTAGTAAGAGTTTCTCCTCTTTTTACTCTGTGTGAAGATGGCCTTGCTTTATTAGTATTCACATTTCTGGTATTTGCAGCAATTACCTTCATTTCATCTGCAAGAAAAATATCCTCTTTATTTAACGTTTCATATAATAAATTATAAGCTGTTTTATCAATAGCTGGAATAATCAAATTTTTAGGATAATCTGTAGAACCATTTATAATTTGTTTTTTATAAGATGGGTTTAGAATACCCAATTCTTTTATATCCATATCTGCAACCTGTGCTATAGCAGATAGAGAGACCATTTTATTGATAGTTAAGGCATCAGTATGTATATTGAAACTTGGTGCCTTGGGTATAATATTATGCTTCATGTAGTAATTCATTGCATAATTGGTTGCTATAAAAGCAGGAACATAGTTTTGGGTTTCTCTTGGCAAATAAGGCCTTACTGCCCAAAAATTTGCTTCTCCCCCGGCTTTTTTGATTGCTCTGTTTACTGCGCCCATACCGCAATTATAAGCCGCAATTGCTAAAAGCCAGTCGCCAAATTTATTATAAGCCTCTTTAAAATAAGCCGCGGCAGCATAACTGGCTTGTACAGGGTCTTTACGCTCATCTACATAATTATCCATTACCAAGCCGTAACCTTTGGCTGTAGTGTACATAAATTGCCAGGGTCCGGTAGCTCCGGCTCTTGAAACAGCATGAGGATTTAAGGCAGATTCTATTACCGAAATGAACTTTATCTCTTCAGGAACTCCTACTTCTTTTAATGATTTTTCAAAAATTGGAAAATAGTATTTAGAAAGGCCCAGCATCCTGCCAATCTGATCTTTCCTTTTTAATACATACAAATCAATATAAGTTTGTACG
>JBASZP010000339.1:0-12920 GCA_049660965.1 Daejeonella sp.
TTAAATCGCTTATAACTTTCAGGAAGTGTGTGTTCAACACCATGTTTAGTTTTAAGTGTTTTTTGAAAGGAAAGGGCATCGGCGCAAAGTGTGGCATTAATGCCTGCCAGGCTTCCGCCTTTGGTTCGGCGTTCGCTTATGCGGGCAGTGCGTAGGGCCAGGATTGATTTTAATACGTTGGCATTAGTGATGTACCGTTCCTGATATTCGGCATCTAAGTAACTTCCATCTGAAAATTTAAAGGAAGCATAAAATGAAACTGCTTCGCCATCAACCTTATAAAACCGTTCTAAGATATGATCACACTTGCGGGGATCACCGAGGCCGTCCTGTATGTGTTTGGGCAGGCTATCGTAGCTAATTAACAGCTGTCGACCATTACCGCCTAATTGCACACGCTTAATGCCGTATGGTTTGCTTTGGTAACGATGAAGTTGAAGACTTAATGAGTTTAATGAATTAAACCAATTAGGTACAAGCTCATCTTTTGTAACTACTAATATATTATTCCAGTCGTATGGCATATACTTAAGATTTTATTAGTTATGTTTTGAAAAACGATAGTTATCTCCTTGTTTTTTTTCTGCCCATTTTGCTTTCTTTACCAGTTTAAAACCGGTACTCATTCCGGCAGCATCTTTACCGCAGTATTTCTTAATCACTTCAATGTTTTTCCAGTTATTGTATATAAACCGGATACGGAACAGAAATTTTAATAAGCCTTTTGCCTGTTCGCTATGATTATAGGGCCGCGCGTTCCAACTGCCATCTGGCCAGCGATATTGAATAGCTTTACTATTAAATTTCATCTTGATTATTTAATAAATCTGCATCGTATAAAGCTTCTACACCATCATCAAATCTTACCATGATGGCATTTCTATTTTTATCAAATCCTGTGATTATGCCTGTTTGGCCACGCTTGTCTGCTGGATCAGATGTTAAAAACTGAGGAACAGTAAATTTCTTTCGGGTTGATAATTCAGCTTGAGCCTGAATAATTTCAGCTTTTCTCGTGTTCTCAAGCTCCTTCAAAGCAGCTTCTATTAAAGCGTTTTTATCAGCTCCATTAGCAACTCTGGAAACATAATTTGAGCTATAACCAGTAACTTTTTCAATCCTTTTTAAATCGCCTCTTTTTAAAAATTTCTTTTCTATCATTATACTTGTGTTACTTTGTGTGCGTTACTAAATGTTTATGCAAATAAATACAGAATATTCTGAATATGCAAGAGAAAAATAAAATAAATACAGAAATTTCTGAAAGAATTTTACAAGTAATTGATTTTCATGGAGATAATAAAAATATTTTTGCGCAAAAATTGGGTTATAATAGATCTCAAACAATCTATGATATTGTCAATGGTAAATCTGCGCCGAGCTATGATTTTTTTAATCGTTTTACAAATTCAGAATATTCTGAAACGACAAATCTTGAATGGTTAATTAGTGGGAATGGAGAAATGGAAAAAACTCAAATAGTTAACAATGGTTCAGAACTTGAAAAATATAAAAAAGGCGCTCTGCCGTTAATTCCGGCAAGTGCCATGGCTGGTTTTGCAAATGGTGATATACAGATTATGGCAAAAGATGTGCTTGATACGTATATTATTCCTCTTTTTGCTAATAGAGGAGCTAAATTTTTAATTCTTGTAAGCGGTTCAAGTATGGTTCCTAAATATAGAAATGGTGATCTATTAGCATGTCGCCCAGTAACTGATACAAGTTTTTTTCAATGGGGTAAAGTTTATGTTCTTGATACAGATCAAGGGCCTATAATTAAGCGACTATTTGAGTGTAAAACTGATAAAGATTGTGTAGAATGTCGTTCTGAAAATGGGGATCAATACCCACCCTTTAAATTGCCTATATCCTCTATTCGCGCAGTTGCTACTGTAGTGGGTATTGCCGGACTGGAATAACACATATACCTTTTTATGAATATATATCGTTATTTTTTACCTTAATAATTTAATTTTCACCAAATTATCTCATAAACTATACTATTAATACAGTTCCCTATGGGGGGTACTTAAAATAAAATTTAGGGTTTTTTATTAGGATTTTTAACTATAAAGGGAGTATTTAAAGGATAAAAAACATCTAACAATGTAAATCCAACTGTAAATCCAACTGTAAATCCAAAAATACTTACCTCATAATTTTACGCAAAAAAGCCTTGTTTGAGGCTGGTATTAACAGCTTTAAAACAAGGTATTTCAACATGATTTAAATAGATTTTAATTATGTTTTATAGGGCTTTTTAGATAGTTTTAGCCGTATTATATGCCAAAATTGAAGTAATGTCTTTAAACAATTCTGTATAAGTATTAATAATGGAAGTAAAATGGAAGTAAATTGAATTTGTGCCCGTTTGGTTTTATTTATCGGTATTAAGCCTTTTGGTTAAAAAATGCCGTTTTTAATATGATAAACATTATTTTTTTGCCGTTTTGCCGTTTTGGTTATGTGTACATTTGGTTTTACCCCCTATAAATGTTCCGGTGGTACTATTAACTGATGCTTGCGTGCCAGTACCTGCAATGGTAGTTACTGTTCCGTCACTGGTTATTTTCCTGATCCTGTTATTTAACCAATCTGCCACATACACATTACCTAAACCATCTGCTTTTAAACCCCTGGGTAAATTAAAACTGGCGTCTGCACCTGTTCCATCTGCAAAAGTAGCGCTACCGCTACCGGCAAGGGTCGTAGTTTGCCCGTAAATGGTAGCAGGTACTGCACCGCCACTATTATCAGGTGTCAGGGTTGTTATGGTTACGTTTATTGGGTAGGTTTTATTAGGGTTTGAATAACTAATATTAGGAGCTTGTTGCCCGTATGCTGTTGATAAATTGGTTATTAGAGTAGTTGTTGTAGTTAAAAATAATAGTAAAATAGATCTTTTAAATGTCTTAACTATATTCTCTTCTCTTAAAAAATAAGAATAAACTCCAATTGATTTGTTAGTATTAGTAAGAAATCCTGAAGAAGGATAAGTAAAAAACTTATTCATAGTTTCTATTTAGTATTCAATTTTTACCTGTTTTGATATAAGAAAAGTTATATCTGATATTTATAATTTAAATTTACTCAAAATATATGTTGTAACATCATTTATTTTTAGTGAACTATCTTTTTTACTTGCTATTAATACTCAGAAGTTATATTCAAATTAGCTTATAATAAGTAAAAGAGCAGTTTTTAACAATCAAATGTATAAAAAGGATTTATAATTTAGGATAGATAAGTTTATAATCAGTAGAATAAATATAACATTAGTGTTCTTTTAAATCGAATTTTAAGTCTGGGATCTTATATACTTAACACTATACATTTTTAATTCTTTTAAACCTAGTATGTTTAATGCAATGAAACTAAATACTTAAATTCGCCCTATGACTAATTTAGCCGCTGATTTCCTGACTGAATCGTATTCAAAAGCATTTGATTTGGGTCATCGTAAAATTATCAATAACAATATTGGTAAATATGATGCAGCGGTTGTACATGGCTTATCCAAATTTGTTAACCTCGAAAATTCCAGGCGTAAAGCCCATGTAATTAAATGGAAGGTAATGGAAAATCTGGATAAATTACTTCCGGAATTTGAAGCCAATTTTTTGCGTAAAGGTGGTAAAGTTATTTGGGCACATAATGCAGATGAAGCTAACCGTGAGATATTAAAGATCATTAATAAAGCAAATGCAAAAACGGTTATAAAATCAAAATCTATGGTTACAGAAGAAATTCATTTGAATGGATTTCTTGAAAAGAATCAAATAAATACTGTTGAAAGCGATCTTGGTGAATATATTGTGCAATTACTGGGGCAAAAACCTTATCATATTGTAACACCTGCCATGCATTTAAGTAAGGAGGATATAGCCAAACTATTTAATGAAAAATTTGCAACACCAATAGATGCCACACCTGAACAGCTAACTTTAAAAGCACGGGAATTATTACGGGAGAAATACACTTCCGCTGATGTGGGTATAACCGGCGCAAACTTTTTAATTGCCGATACCGGCAGTATAGCTTTAACTGAAAATGAAGGCAATGCGAGGCTTACAACCACTTTTCCTAAAATTCATATTGCTATTGTTGGTATAGAAAAAATAATACCATGTATGGCCGATCTGGATTTATTCTGGCCATTATTATCCACACATGGAACGGGACAAAATTTAACTGTTTATAACACCATTTTGGGCGGTCCAAAACAAAAGAACGAAACAGACGGACCGGAAGAGATGTATGTTATTTTATTAGATAATGGACGTACTAATTTACTGGCGCAAAAAGACCAACGGCAAGGTTTATACTGTATTCGTTGCGGAGCTTGTTTAAACGCTTGTCCTGTTTATAAAAACATTGGCGGCCATACTTATGAAACTACTTACAGCGGACCCATTGGTTCGATTATTACTCCCCACATGCAGGGTATGGAAGATTTTAAACATTTAAGTTTTGCCTCCAGTTTATGTGGTAAATGTTCTGAAGTTTGCCCGGTTAAAATAGATATTCATAAAATGCTGTTACTTAACCGTCGCGATGCTACTAATGACGGGTTAGCTTCCAAAGCCGAAAAATTAGGTTGGAAAGCCTGGAAAAAGGGGATGCTGAAACGTAAATTAATGGATATGTTTAGCGGAAATACAAAGAACAGGATTCTGAAATTTTTTTTCAGAAAAAATTGGGGTACAGATCGTCACCTTCCAAAAGTTGCTAAGCAATCGTTTAGTAAACAATGGAAAGAAAAGAATAGTGAATAATTTAGAATATTTAACTTAATTTCCTGATGCCATTGAAACTTAAGTTTGAAACCTCCCAAGTTTTAGAAAATAAGTAAGTTTACAGCTTATGAATTTTGATCGCAAAAATCTGGATAATAATACTCTTTTAAGTTTTTATAAGCATTTGTTAAAGCCCCGGATGATTGAGGAAAAAATGCTTATTTTATTACGGCAAGGACGAATAGGCAAATGGTTTTCGGGTATAGGGCAGGAAGCGATTGCTGTTGGCACCACTCTGGCTATGCAGCCCGATGAGTATATTTTGCCAATGCACCGTAATTTAGGAGTATTTACAAGTCGTGGAATTTCACTTTCCAGGTTAATGGCTCAATGGCAGGGAAAGGCAGCAGGTTTTACCAAAGGCAGAGACCGTTCTTTTCATTTTGGTACGCAGGAGTATAAAATTGTGGGGATGATCTCACATCTTGGGCCACAACTGGCCATAGCCGATGGTATTGCATTAGCCGATGTTTTAAAACAAAACAATAAAGCAACTCTTGTTTTTACCGGCGAAGGCGCCACTAGTGAAGGAGATTTTCACGAAGCATTAAATGTTGCCGCGGTATGGGATCTGCCGGTAATTTTTATCATAGAAAATAACGGGTATGGTTTATCTACACCGGTAAATGAGCAATACCGTTGTAAACAATTAGTTGACCGGGCCATTGGATATGGTATGGAAGGCCGAAGGATTGATGGGAATAATATTTTAGAAGTTTACAACACTATTCATGAATTAGCAACGGATATTCGTAAAGCTCCGAGGCCGGTTTTAATTGAATGTATGACTTTCCGGATGCGTGGACATGAAGAGGCATCGGGAACTAAATATATTCTGCAGGAATTATTCACAGAATGGGCAGAAAAAGATCCGGTAACCAACTTTGAAAAGTATTTAGTTGAACAGGGAGTTTTAACAGATGATCTGGTAGCTGAAATTAGATCGCAATTTAAACAAGAGATTGAAGGGGATATTGAAGAGGCTTTTGCAGGGGATGAGGTAAGTGTTAGTACAGAAACTGAAGTAGAAGATATGTACAGCTCCCTGAATCACCAAGAAGGAAATTTTCCCCAAACTCATGATCTGTCAACATTGCAATCCTCTAGTCCTAAAACAGAAAAACGTTACATTGATGCAATTACTGAAGGTTTACGTTTGGGTATGCAAAAATATCCCAACCTGGTTATTATGGGTCAGGATATTGCAGAATATGGCGGGGCTTTTAAAATAACACAGGGTTTTGTTGAAGAATTTGGAAAAGATCGTGTCCGTAATACGCCCATTTGCGAATCGGCTATTGTCGGGGCTGCTTTAGGACTTTCTATCAACGGTTATAAAACTGTTATGGAAATGCAGTTCGCAGATTTCGCAACCTGCGGATTTAACCAGATCATTAATAACCTGGCTAAAACTCATTATCGCTGGGGAGAAAAAGCGGATGTTGTGGTGCGTATGCCAACAGGTGCAGGAACTGGTGCAGGCCCTTTTCATTCGCAGAGTAATGAAGCCTGGTTTACCAAAACACCGGGTTTAAAAGTGGTTTACCCGGCATTCCCATCTGATGCCAAGGGATTATTACTTGCCGCCATTGAAGACCCGAACCCGGTTTTGTATTTTGAGCATAAATATTTATACCGGGGTATTGCAGAAGAAGTTTATGATGAATTTTATACCATAGAAATTGGTAAAGCCAGGTTAATTAAAGCTGGCGAGCAGTTAAGCATTATTACTTATGGCTTAGGCGTACATTGGGCATTGGAATATTTAGAGAAAAACCCCGAATTATCTGCCGATCTTTTAGACTTACGCAGTTTACAACCCTGGGATAAGAATGCGGTTGAGGCCTCTGTAAAAAAGACAGGGCGGGTATTAATATTACATGAGGATACTTTAACAAGTGGTTTTGGGGGAGAAATCAGCGCTCATATTGCCGAGCATTGTTTTGAATATTTAGATGCGCCTGTTATACGCTGTGCGAGTTTAGATACGGCAATTCCGATGAATAAAGCTTTGGAAGATAATTTTTTGGCTAAGGCACGGCTTGAAAGGGATATTAACAGGCTTTTGGCGTATTAGGCTTTAGCGAGAAATTCTTAGGCTTTAGCGAGAAATGCTTAGGCTTTAGTGAGAAGTGCTTAGGCTTTAGCGAGAAATGCTTAGGCTTTAGTGAGAAGTGTTTAGGCTTTAGCGAGGAATGCTTAGGCTTCAGCGAGGAATGCTTAGGCTTTAGTGAGAAGTGCTTAGGCTTTAGCGAGAAATGTTTAGGCTTTAGTGAGGAATGCTTAGGCTTTAGTGAGAGATGCCTTGGCTTTAGTGAGAAATCAGCAGGCTTTGTTGATATATTACCATTTGTTAAAAAATTAATTTGCCTTTATTTTGTTTTTAGAATTGCCCTTTTTATTTTTAATAAAAATTTAAAAACTATGACTAGTATACAAGAGAGAAAATTGAGCATGTATTTGGTAGTAAATGCTATTTTAAAGGCTGTATCTACTGCTATTAGTAGCAAGATGCCTAAGTTTAACGATCATGCGGCAAAGTTTGATGCGAATGTAACCCTGTTGCAACAGGTACGCGAACAGCAGGAAACAGGCAGCGGCGGACTGGCGGTAAACAAGCAGGCCTTAAAAACAGATTTGGTAAGTAAAGCGATGGGCATTGCCCGTAAGTTAAAAGCTTTCGCGGTAAATACAGATGATGCTGTTTTGACTGCCGAAGTGGCTTATACTGAAAGCGACCTGTTAAAAAGCGCCGATACGATATTGCGGGATAAATGCCAGGTAATATACACCAAAGCAGATGCTCACCTGGCCGACCTGGCTGATTACGGACTGACCGCCGGCGAATTAAGTGACTTGAAAACAGCTGTTGCAGCTTATTTAACGGCTATACCACAGCCAAAAACGGCTGCTGCTACTAAAAAGCAGGTTACCGCCCGGTTAAACCAGTTGTTTAAAGATTCGGACGCCGGACTGGATAAATTAGATGTATTGGCGGAGATGGTAAAAAATACCGAGCCTGCTTATTATCAAACCTATAGTAATGGCCGCAAACTAACAGCGCCGGGTTATAGAAAATTACCGGTACGGGGCCAGGTAAAAGACGCCGGCAGCTTATTGCCTTTAAGCGGCGTAGTTGTTCGGGTTGAGGGCAAAGATTTAAAAACTAAAACAACGGCTAAAGGAAATTTCCAGTTAAAGGATTTAGATGAGGGTATGTATGTATTTACATTTGAAAAGAATGGTTACCAACCGCGTACCCTTAAGGTAGCGGTTACCAATGGTGAACGGACGGATATGGAGGTAAGCGTGGAAAAGACAGCCTGAAAATTTTATTAGTTCCAATGAATAAAAACGGGTTAACTTCCGCCCGAAAGTTAACCCGTTTTGCTATCAGAGGGATGATCAATTCGTTTGTTATAATATGAAGATTATGAATTCCAATAAGCGGGTAAGATGGTTTCCCCGTACATATTCATAACATAAACATTACGGAACAATTTTTTATCGTTATTTATGCAAGAGGTTTATTTCCTGATAAATTCAAATTATAAGCCTTGTTCATAAATAATCTCTTCTATAAAAAGGTTACCAAGCAGTGTATAAATTGTCAGATAGAAACACCTGACAGCAGATAAAAGACTTATTTAAATAAAGGTATTTCATTTATTAAATAAATAAAAGGTTTAGGTTTACCTTATAGTTAGCAATTTAGCGCTATCATTCATATAAGTTCTTAACATTAAACAAACAAACATGAAAAATTTAAACAAAAACAAACAAGCAAACAGCTTTTTCTTAGCTGCTAAGGAAAACGTGTGCAAGAAATTGCTGCTCATGATGAGCCTCTTACTTCTGTTTAATATAAGGGTAGTCGCTCAAAATGTATCGTATAGACTTAATTCGAGTCCTGTTAATGGCACTAATAATTGCGCCTTTGGTTATCAAGTACTTTTTTATAACACTACGGGATATAATAATACGGCTACTGGTATGCAGGCACTTTATTTCAATACTACGGGAGGTTATAATACGGCTAATGGTTTGCAGACACTTTATTCCAACACCACGGGAAATTATAATACAGCTAATGGTTGGCGGCCGCTTCATTACAACACTACGGGAGGTTATAATACGGCTAATGGTTATGACGCACTTTATTTCAACAACATCGGAAGTTCTAATACGGCTGATGGTGCGAATGCGCTTTATTCCAACGTTGCCGGCTCCAATGCTACCGCCATTGGCTACAATGCGATGTTCTATGCGAATAGCCAGACAGGTGCGTTTACTAATTATAATGTGGCTGTAGGTTATGAGGCGCTAAGAGGGTCAACTACCGCAGCTAATAATACCGGAAACAATAATATTGCTATTGGTTATCAAACATTATGGTCTAACACCGCGGGAGGTTATAATACGGCTAATGGTGTGCAGGTGCTTTATAATAACACCACAGGAAGTAATAATACGGCTAATGGTTACCAGGCACTTTATTCCAACACCTCGGGGGGTTATAATACGGCTAATGGTTATAATGCACTTTTTTACAATACGGGAAGCAATAATACGGCTAATGGGATAAGTGCACTTTTTTACAATACCACAGGAAATAATAATACGGCTAATGGAACGACTGCACTTCAAAACAACAGCACTGGAAGTAATAATACGGCATTGGGTTATGCAGCAGATGTAAGCACAGGCAATTTAACTAATGCTACAGCAATTGGATATAATGCAATAGTAACTGCCAGTAATAAAGTTAGAATTGGCAGCGCTGCTGTTACTGTTGTGGAGGGGCCAGTGGCTTATACAGTTTCGGATGGCCGCTTTAAGAACAATATCAGCGAAAGCGATGTAAAAGGCTTAGCGTTCATTAAACGCCTGCGCCCCGTAGTGTATAATTTTGATACCAAAAAGCTTACAGAGTTTTTAACCAAAAACATGCCCGATAGCATCAGCAAAAAATATATGGATAATGATTTTGGCCCTTCTACGGCTATTCGCCAAAGCGGTTTTATAGCACAGGAAGTAGAAAAAACGGCAAAAGAAGTTGGTTACAACTTTAACGGTGTGCACACACCCGGGAACGGAGATGATAATTACAGTTTGGCTTACAGCCAGTTTGTAGTGCCTTTGGTAAAAGGCATGCAGGAGCAGCAACAAATGCTGGAAGCAAAAGACGCGGAGATAAAAGAAGTAAAAGAAAATTTGCAACAGCAGCGGCAACGAATAGATAAGCTTGAAAAATTAGTTGCAGCACTAAGCACCCCAACTGCCGAAACCGCTAAAACGGCCGGTGTTAAAACAGGGACTGAAAATGCCGGTTCGTTATCTAATGATATTAGTATCTTTCCAAACCCGGGTAAGGGTTTATTTACGATTAATACTGCTCATTTAGATCATGGAGAAATTGAAGTTTATACTATGTCAGGAAACAGGGTTCAAAAAATTGACGTGAGAAATCATATTTCTGAGTATAAACTTGATCTGTCAAGCCGTCCCCGCGGCATGTATCTAATAAAAATTAGTTCAATGGGTAAAGAAATTACGACCAAAAAGCTGGTTATTGAATAATAGGATTTCGAAGAAGAATAAAAAAGCCCAACCGGCAGATGATTGCCGGCTGGGCTTTTTATCAAATGATTAGCATCTTTAAACAAGAGTATTTGAAACGTCATTTTTATCTTGCTGCCCTGAGCGTACGGAAATAGAAGAAAACGCCTGGCCTTAAAAAGTGAACCCGATTGCGGCTATTTACAATTGATAGCTTTGAGGATTTATGCAAGAGGTCTGGTAAGAGATGGAGAGGCATTAATATTGATCTCACATCTCCGAATATTGAGTTATTTAATGATACATTCCAAAATATATGAAATCAATGCCAATCTTAAAAAAAATATTTAAAGGCCTCTTAATTAGAGTTAAATTTTTTAAAGAGAGAAATAATCTGAAACTGCTTATTGGAGCTGGTGATACAACATTTCCAGGCTGGATTATTACAGACCAAGATTTTTTAGATATTACTAATAAGTCAGACTGGGCTTATATTTTTGGAAGAAATTATAAAATCAATAATATTTTGGCAGAGCATGTAGTAGAGCATTTGTATTTTGAAGAATTCTGCAGGTTTTTAACTATTGCTAAAAACTATTTAAATAAAAATGGTAAAATTAGAATTGCTGTACCTGATGGAAATCATCCGTCTGAATATGTAAAAGAACTAACCCGGCCTGGGGGAACAGATCCAGGATCTGATGATCATAAATACTTTTATACTATTTTAGTAATGCAAGATGTCGCCAATAACCTTGGATATAAATTAGATGCATTGGAATATTTTGATGAGAATGGTTTATTTTATGCTAAAGAATATGATGAAAGAGATGGATTTATATCAAGAAGCTCAAAGCATTATGAAGGTAGATTTACAAACTCAGCAGAGGAATATCAAAAAATGTATAATTCTATACCGCTTCATCTACAAAATCAATTTCTTGAGAAAAACATTTCTTATACATCTTTATTAGTCGATTTTGTTAAAGCTTAATATGTGCAACCAATTTATTTACTTATGATATACCTTTTAGGAGATGTATGGTCATTAAATCACCCCATAGAAATTTCAATACCGAAATTAAATCAATCTGAAATAACAGTAATAGCTAATCTTGAAACTCCTGTTGCCAATTCTGCTATACCTCCCCGCCCTAAAGCAGGACCTGCTATAAAAGGGGAGGCTGTCACTTTATTAACACTTAAAGAGAATATACCAAGTCTGTATTTTGTGTTAGCGAATAATCATATAATGGATTATGGTGAAGCAGGATTAATAGATACAGAACAGGCATGTAAAGAAAATAATATTTATACTATTGGGGCTGGCCTGAATATTCATTTAGCAAGAAAAGCAAAGATTATTGAGATAAATAGTTATAAAATAGGAATTTTATCGCGTTGTGAGACTCAATATGGCAGCGCTTCATCTTCCCGAAGCGGGGTGGCAACATTAGATCCAACAATATATCCGGAAATCGTAAAACTTAAAAAAGAAGTTGATTTTATATTGGTTTCAATTCATCTGGCTTCAGAAATGTCTCCCTGGCCATCGCCCTATTGTCAGGATTTATACCGGTCATTTATAGATGTGGGGGCAGATATTGTTCATGGTCATCATTCGCATATTCCTCAAGGTTATGAGCATTATAATGAAGGAGTAATATTTTATGGTTTGGGTAATTTCTGTGTTAATCCTACCGCCTGGAGTAATTACGCTAATACATTATGGTCATTAATGCCAGAGATAGTATTAGATAATGGGCAACTTTCTACCACAATTAATACTGTTGTTATAGAAAAGGAAAAAGATGCTGTTCATATACGGGAAAGTTTAGCATCAGAGTTACTAACTCATCAAAAATATATTCAAAAGTGTAACTATCCATTAAATAACCGGAATTTATTGACAGGTCTTTGGCAGGAAAACTCTATTCGGTTATTTAATAATCATTATGCATCCTGGTTGGGTTTTGAAATAAATAAACAGGATGGCAAAAAGCCTAGTAAGAAGATATTGAAACGTATATCTGATGCAATAAAGGATAAGCAAAATCCACCATTAGATCAGTCTCAATTACTTTTACGTTATCATTTATTTGCATGCGAAAGCCATTGCCAGGCAATATCAACTGCCCTGGGTGTATTGTCGGGAGAATTAGAGGATTTGCGAACTAAAGAGACAAGAGATTTAGCAGATGAACTGATTCAATTATAGATATGACGAAGAAAATCTTATACGAATCAGACTGGCTGGGTTCAAATCCTGTTTTTTATAATGATAAAACCGGAAAAACAAGTAATAATATTAATGAAGTTATTGATTTTGAAAACTTAGAATTTCATCCGGAGGGATTTAATAATTATATCAATTTTGGATATTCTGTATTTGAGCAAACACCGGTAAAAAATGTTAAAATTTTGAGATATTCTTCCCGTTTACTTATAAACGAAAAGAATAAATTCGAAGTTGAGCATCTGAATGATCCTGTAGAATTATGGTCTTCAAAAGTTTCTCAGGAAGATGATGTATTAGATATACTAAGCACTACTGTAAAAGCA
>JBASZP010000340.1:0-6445 GCA_049660965.1 Daejeonella sp.
AGCCGGGGTATCAATACCGTAAGCCGGGGTATCAATACCGTAAGCCGGGGTATTCATACCGTAAGCCGCGGTATCAATACCAAAAGTCGGGGTATCCATACCGCAAGCCGGGGTATTCATACCGAAAGCTGCGGTATCCATACCGCAAGGCTGGGTAAGCCTTTGATAAGCTGTTTTATTAATTAATTTTATAACCAAATACCCTCGCATTGTGAATGATTTGAGGGTAAATTAAATCTAAAAATTATCTTTGCACCATCATGAGTAAAAATAACGACGAACTTTTTAAGAATGTCATCTCCCACGCCAAAGAATATGGCTTTGTTTTCCCTTCCAGTGAAATTTACGACGGCTTAAGCGCTGTTTATGATTACGGACAATTGGGAGCCGAATTAAAGAACAATATCAAAACCTATTGGTGGAAAAGCATGGTTCAGCTGCATGAAAATATTGTGGGGATCGATTCCGCGATATTTATGCATCCGCAGATATGGAAGGCAAGCGGACACGTGGATGGTTTTGCCGACCCGATGATTGATAATAAGGATTCTAAAAAGCGTTACCGTGCTGATAATTTAATTGAAGATAAAATTGCCCGTTACCAAAAAGACGGGAAAAAGGATAAAGCAGAAAAATTAGAGGAAGAACTGAATACAGCTTTAAGCACAGATGATCTGCCGCGTTTAAAGCAACTGATCGAAGAGCATGAGATCGTTTGCCCGGTTTCAGGCACCCGCAACTGGACAGATGTACGCCAGTTTAACCTGATGTTTTCTACCCAGATGGGCGCCATGGCCGAAGAATCGGATGAAATTTATCTTCGTCCCGAAACTGCACAGGGAATTTTCGTTAACTTTTTAAATGTACAGAAATCCGGGAGGATGAAAATTCCTTTTGGTATCGCCCAAATTGGGAAGGCCTTTCGTAATGAGGTAATTGCCCGCCAGTTTATTATGCGCATGCGTGAATTTGAACAGATGGAAATGCAATTCTTTGTAAAGCCGGGTACAGAAATGGAATGGTACGCGTACTGGAAAGAAGCCCGTTTAAAATGGCATTTAGCCCTCGGAACTTCCGCAAATAAATACCGTTACCACGACCATGTAAAACTGGCCCATTATGCTAATGCGGCGGTTGATATTGAATTTGAATTCCCTTTCGGATTTAAAGAAGTGGAAGGAATACACAGCCGTACAGATTTTGACCTGAGCCAGCACGAGAAATTTTCGGGCAAAAAGATGCAATATTTTGATACGGTTGAAAATAAAAATTACACACCTTATGTTATTGAAACTTCCATTGGTTTAGACCGGATGTTTTTGCTGGTAATGTGTAATGCTTACCGCGAAGAAGACCTGAGCACTACAGAAAAGCAGGATTCACGTACTGTTTTAAGTTTGCACCCAACCCTTGCCCCAATAAAAGCCGCTGTTCTACCCCTTACTAAAAAAGACGGTTTACCTGAAAAGGCTCGTGAAATTATGGATGTGCTGAAATTGGATTTTAATATGCAGTATGATGAGAAAGATTCTATTGGTAAACGTTATCGTCGTCAGGATGCGATAGGTACGCCTTTTTGCATTACCATAGATCACCAGACTTTAGAGGATCATACGGTAACTATCCGCCACCGGGACAGTATGGACCAGGAGCGTGTACCGGTTTCGGAACTGGACAGCATCATTGGCAATTTAGTGAGCTGGAAAAACCTGCTGAGCTAAAAAATCCGGGTCTATCGCCCGAAATCATCCTGAACACGCACAATATCATCTTCATCTGATGGATTAGAAGCATCAGTATGCTGCCATATTTCGGCTAAAATGGCCCAGTCATCCAGTCCCACTAAACGATGGCGTTCACCCTGTTTTAAAGTGATCACATCGCCGTTATGATAAGTTTTTAATTCTCCTTCCTGGTCAGTATCACTACTTATTACGCCGGCAGGTCCTTTAATTACCTGCCATATTTCCGCCCTACGGTGATGATATTGCCAGGAAAGACGCTTATGCGGGGCTACAACTAATATTTTGGGACTTAATTTGCCGGCTATTTTCAGATCATCAACGGAAATTCCCTTAAAATAAGTTTTGGCGAATTGTCCGGCCTGTGTTTCGTCCAGTACAAAAAAACCACCCCAGGGGCGGGTTTCATCCTGGTTGATTATTTTAAATCCCTGCTGGTCTAACAGTTCTTTAACAGCTGTAAATACTTCCGGTTTTGATTGTTCAGTGAGCATATTCATTGGTTTATTTGATGAAGGTTATTTTATAAGGACCGACTAATTTAGAGAAAACAAAAAAGACTTTCAATAAAAATATGAAAGCCTTTTTTAAGTGGAGAATATCGGAGTCGAACCGATGACCTCTTGAATGCCATCCAAGCGCTCTAGCCAGCTGAGCTAATCCCCCTTTTTGGAATTGCAATTTTCGGTATTTATTTTTGATTGTGCAAATATCTAAGCATCAATTTCGCAGCCCGTACTGATGCGCCTGATTTTCCCATTTGTTCTTCCAGCTCATCATAGTTTATAAGCATTTTAGTACGATATAAATGATCATTTAAAATAGCATCCAGTTCATCGCCAATCATGCCTGCATTACAGTCTTCCTGGATCAGTTCTTTTACCACTTCTTCATCCATCACCAGGTTGACCAATGAAATAAATTTGATGTTAACCAGCATTTTTGCGATGGCAATAGAAACCGGGTTCCCTTTATAAACCACCACCTGCGGAATTTTCAAAAGAGCGGTTTCTAATGTGGCGGTGCCGGATGTAACAATAGCCGCCTGGGAATGTAAAAGTAAATTATATGTTTGATTGAAAATGACGGGAATAGTTCTTCCACCCAAATAAGCCTGGTAATTCTCAACAGTAAATGTTGGCGCACCGGCTATGATGAACTGGTATTCCGGAAAACGATTGGAAACTTTAACCATTTCGGGCAAAACTCTGTTTAATTCCTGCTTACGGCTGCCCGGAAGTAATGCTATAATTGGTTTAACATTCAGGTGATGGTTTACTTTAAACTGGTCATCTGGCTGGTTAGCGGCAATGGCATCTAAGATCGGGTTACCAATATAATCTACCTCCATGCCCCAACTTTTATAGAACTCCACCTCAAAAGGCAAAATACAGAACATACGGTCTACAATCTTTTTAATTTTTAAAACTCGCTTTTGGTTCCAGGCCCATACTTTAGGGGAGATATAATAAAACACCCTGATGTTTTTCTTCTTTGCGAATTCAGCGATCTTTAAATTAAAACCCGGGAAATCAATTAAGATCAACACATCGGGATTATAATGCAGAATATCTTCCTTTGCCTTTTTAAGATTTCTAAGTATGGTATTCAGATTGGCTACCACTTCAACAAATCCCATAAAGGCCATTTCCGAATAATGCTTAACTAAGGTTCCGCCTTCTGCCTGCATCAGATCGCCGCCAAAAAAGCGAAAGTTGGCCTCCGCATCTTCCACTTTTAATGCTTTCATCAAATTAGCCCCATGCAGATCACCAGAGGCTTCTCCCGCGATCAGGTAATATTTCATTGACGTAATTTGTAATAGAAAAATATAAGGGCGCAAATAAATGTAGATGCAATTACACCCCGGGATGTTTTTTCTTTATTGATGTTAAAATAATATTTCACTAACAATAAATTGATAGCAACACAAGCAATATAAAGCAGGTCGTTTCCTTTTAAAAAGCTAATATTCTTTTTAAGAATTTGTACCATAAAAAAAGCAATGCCCGGCAGTAATAAACCCAGTAAAGCGCCCAACCAAACATTATCTTTTTTAAACATTAAAATTCCATGAATTAAGGGTTTGTATAGCATGATGGGCCGTCATATCAAACTGGACAGGTACAACAGAAACATACTTGTTTTCTAAAGCCCATACATCTGTATCTTCCCCCTGGTCATTATTCTGAAAAACTCCCGTCAGCCAGTAATAGTTACGTTTATACGGGTCAATACGTTCATCAAACTCTTCGGCCCATTTCGCATTTGCCTGCCGGCAGATCTTAACGCCTTTTATTTCCTTACCGTTGGGGAAATTTACATTTAATAAAGTGCCTGTTTGCAGGCCATGTTCTAAAACACGCTGGGCTATCATTTTGATATACTTTTTAGTCGGGCTAAAATCAGCATCATAAGTAAAATCATCCAAAGAAAAACCAATGGATGGTATATTTTCTATAGCGCCTTCTACCGCGGCCGACATGGTGCCGGAATAAAGCACATTAATGGAATTATTAAGTCCGTGATTAATACCTGATACGCAGAGGTCAGGCTTTTTGCCTTTGAACACTTTGTTCACTGCCAGTTTTACACAATCAACAGGGGTACCCGAGCATTTGTACATTTCTATTCCTTCGTACAGCTGGACTTTATCCAGTCGCAAAGGTTTTGCAATAGTTATGGCATGTCCCATACCAGACTGGGGACTATCAGGCGCTACAACAACTACTTCGCCAAGTTCCTGCATTACTTCAATTAATACTTTAATACCGGGGGCGTCTATACCGTCGTCGTTTACAACTAAAATAACAGGTTTTGTTTTTTTCACATGGCGAAATTACAAAAAAGCCTGATGAAGAACTCATCAGGCTGAACGGAATATGTTAAACTATTTTACTTTGTTTATGCCTATTACACTACTTAGCTATTAATAGCTTTATTTTTTACTATTTGATCTATTGTGTTTTGTAGATCCCCTGTTAGCAATTTCCAGTCAGGTTGATGGCCAAAAAGTCTCTTAATTTCATTTTTTGCTGATTTTATATCTATAAACCGGTGTCTCCAAGAGAATTCCTGTAGTACATTTTGGTTTCTCAAAAAATAAGAAAATCCGAAATTATGCGAGAACTCAACAAGAAATACTTCATCATAAACAGGTTTTACATCCATAACTTTTCCAGTTATATAGTTTGTAATGATATGTCTTTGAGAATGATGAAATTCTAAATTCAAGGAAGTAATTTCTGCTTTCCAGATACTAAGGGGATGGAGTGTTTTAAATTCATCAATCATTTCAAAAAAAACTTTCAGAGCCTTTTCTTCATCAAAATCATTTTCTTTAAGAATTATGTTTTTCCAGCCTGCAGTTGATTCAAGCCAATTATACTGATGCATGGCCCATTCATTGAAATACCAAAACTGAGGAAAGACCTCTTCAGTTTTTATATTATGAAAATGTAATGCAAGTTCGTAACCACTAAGGAAGTTGCATAGTGTTGATAGCCTACTGTCGCCAATGTACATAGCAGGCCTGATCCTGATGAATTCAATCAGATCATAAATATTATTTACGGATGGATTTATTATTTGGATTTTTATATTACCTCTAAATATACATTTTTACCCTGAAATATCCTAAAGAGTATAAGTTAATTTTCTCTAACAAAAATTCAGTCATGCTCTATTTTCCTGAGCTACAATAAAAAACCAACGTGGGTATGGAAGATCATCAAAAAAAGATCATAGGGTTATGATTATGCCAAAAAAAAACCTAAACCTTTACTTTCAAACCCGTGAATTACTGGTAATATGAAAACCCTGTTCAGCAAAAAAAATAACGAATTAAGAATATTATTCTGTAACATTTTTTTTCTGAATTGATCTATATTTGAAAAATATAAAACCCACTAAATGATGAAATTTTCTGTACTTACTTTTATTTCTTTCTTTTTTATCCTAAGCAATACTTCTGCACAAAATACTTTGGAAGGAAGAATTACAGATGCAAAAACAGGCAATGCGCTTGCGTATGTAAACATTGGTGTTATAGGTAAAAATATCGGCACCCTTACAAACGATGAAGGTAAATTTAAGATCAGCATACCCGAAAGTTATAATTCTGATCAGCTAAGAGTTTCCATGCTCGGTTATAATCCTCGCATCTATACGGTTTCAGATTTTAGAAACACTCTTGCAGCAGAAAAAGAGATCGCTCTGGAGCCCTCATCTTTTCAACTACAGGAGGTAGCTATTTCCGGTAAACCTTTAAAAGAAAAGATATTGGGTAATCATACCGAGTCGCAAAGCAGTACCGGAGGATTTACTTCCAATAAACTGGGCAATGAGATCGGGATCATTATTAAAATAAAGAAATCGCCAAGCTATCTCAGGAGTTTTACCGCATCTGTTGCATCAAAAAAAAACAAACCAGTAAAACTGAGGCTGAATTTTTATAGTGTAAAGAACGGCCTGCCTGATACTATTCTTTTGGACAAGAACATTATTGTGGAAGCCCCGCTGGTAAAAGGCAAGTTATCAGTTGACCTTAAACCTTATAAAATAGTTGTTGAAGATGATTTTTTTGTGAGCCTGGAATGGATCGAAGATTCGCCAGGAAAAGGCTTAATGTTTTCTGCCAGCTTGTTTGGCAGCCCGCTTATTGCACGAGAAACCAGCCAGGGAAGCTGGGAAAAGGTAGGTTT
>JBASZP010000341.1:0-2992 GCA_049660965.1 Daejeonella sp.
TGGCTCACCCCAGAAAAGACGTGAAATTCTATCGACTATAAGCGGTAGGTTGAACTGCACTCTAAAAGATAAAATACTCAATATTCCCAAGGCCAAAGAGTTGATTTATCTTCGGGAAAGGCTTGATGTCTATGATTCCGAATATGGAGAGGTTGAACTAGAAAGTAACCTTGATTTACAAGGACAGAATCCAGGTTTGGATGATGTTTTGCGTGCTAGGCTGGCGGTAGTAGACGATGTTCGAACTGTTATACAGCAATGTACAGATTCATCCCCTCCACCGTATATTTCGCCACCATAATAAGCAATGTACTTATCTACTATTAGTAGAATTATCCCTCCTTATTTTTTGTTAGTAATCATACTGATTAATTTGTAAATTAAAAAGAATCCAACACTGTGGATCCTTTTCTCTCCTTCCTCATCTTAAATAAAGTTCAAATCTTCTTTCTGTTCTATCAACAATAACTCGGTATTGTGTGAGGTTATAAAGCTTTTCTCACCCCTGTTTCTTGTTGTCTGAAGCCCTGAGTGTATCTCTTCTACAAGAAATGAGCACGTGGTAGGGTTCTGAACATGTTTTTCAAGAATCCGGTACTTTTTACCTTTTTCGATACCTGCACCAGCATTGAGCATGATGTCTTCAATTTTAATATTTGCCATCTGTATAAATTTTCTCTACTCTACCCGATTTGTTGACAAAGTCAAGGTGAGGTTGTAAAGTCAACAAAACTTCACCTTAAATATTTTAATATGAAAAAGATCATTATTCTTCTGTTGATGTACAGTATCGCAACACCTCTCTTTGCCCAACCAGCAAAAAATGGTAGGAAAAAACTTATTGATTACAACAAAGCCGGAATGGCAATTTCGTTAGCAATTGACCAAATGAGTAAATTTAGTTTCAACGGTTTTATGGCCCTACCTCCAAGAACTCATTCAAAGTTTAATTTCATGTTTGGCTTTGAATCTGGGGTTACATACCTGGATGGCAGAAATGAAAAGGTGCCTCGTGCTCCTTATAACTACGTGCTCCCTGGATTTTTCTGTACGTATGTTGGAGGAACATATTTCTTCAATAAAACCCAGGTTGGGCTTGGGGTTGAATACCAGAGTGTAAATAAAATAGGCGAAAACACTGACCAGGAATCATTTTGCGGAAGGCTGTATGTACGAACAAAAATGGGCAACAACACCGTGATGTTTAATTGCAACATGGGAGGTGAACAATTTCACTATATGGGTCACTGGAGTATTCCACTCTCTCCTGATACCCAGGTTGGGATATATGCCAATAACGCAACAACAGGTATAGGGCCGTTACTGAGATTTTCAATTAAACAAGCCCCAAACATGCCGTTGCTTGGAGTAAGTATTGGATATAATCCCAACTCCGAACAAGCCGGTTTTGCTATTATGATGATCAATTAGAATTTACAGGAGATTTATAGCTACACAAACAAATTGTGTAGCTATTTATTTTTCCGAATATTCCTTGATCTTCATTGGGATCTGTTACAAATTTACAGTACTGCTGTCGAAGTCTTTAGGTATTGCTGGGCGAATAGTCATAGCTGACTAAAGGCACTATAAAATAGTTAAAAGTGGTACTTGGAAAATATATACAAGAATTATAAAAATAAGTGTGCCAATCAGACTCGCTGCCGAGTAGTTATCCTTATGAGTTTTACCTCCAATCAGGATATAGGTCAACTCATCAACAAAGAGTCCGAGTCCGATTGCATATATCACCATATTACCCAAAACAATTCCTACTAGTATCAAAAATACTCCATACATCCAATGATGCATGCGGAATCCTCTTATAGTTGGACTTGCGATTGGTCGTACAAATAGAAATACTCTCGTGATAATGATAGTTATAAAGAATATAAGGAAAAATATCGTCATAGATCTCTATTTGTTGTGTATCCGGACAAAAAGCCTAACACCTGTCTCAAGACCACCATCATGCACAAGATCATATGGATCTTTTATTTTTGCGACAACTTTTCCACCGAGTTTCTCATGGAGCTTTGCTGTTGGATCTAAGTCTGGATCAAGAAATGATACTACGCTCATTCCCCGCACTGCAGTCAGTAATTTTTTGTACAACTTCTCTCCTATCTTGAGTCGTCGATACTTTTCATCCACCACAAGATCACACACATACACTTCATTCTTATTTGTCCGATAGCTAACAATTGCACCAATTATCTTCGTACCAACTTGAGCTACAAACACATACCCAAATCGGATAAACATCGGACTATCGTACTTATTAGTTACTTCTTCGTTCCAGACCTTTTCTTCAAGCTTCCTAATAGTCTGTGCATCCCCCACTTCTGCTTTTCTGATTATTACCCGCTGAGCCTCTTTTTTCATTGAGTAATTATAGCATTCCCAATTACCTTGTGGTTTTCAACATATTGACACTTGACATTAATGATGTGATTATGCTATGATCTTGGTATCAAGACGAAAAGGGATCCGAAAGGTGTTTGTGCCTTAGGAGCCCTTTTCTTTTTTATCTATATACGTTCTGAGGTTCTCGAGATAATCAAAATATTCTGAACCAAGTGCTTTGTATAATGATGAGGCGTATTGCTTGTTAGGAAATAGAATTTTCTTGAACTTCCCTTTTGATACAAGATAGTACACCATCTTTTTATAGTCTCCGTCCCCTGATACAAGGACCACTTTATTAAACTCTGTTTCAACAAGACTTTTCATGGTCTCAAACACTATGTCAGTATCTACATTTCCCTTCTTCTCAGATTTTGCTTTTGGATGATGCTCTTTGAAGATCACCACGAAGCCCGCTTCCTGTATGCTTTTGTAGATGTCATCATGCTTTTCATTGAGATACCCAAGGAAATAGTATGCCTTGGCAACCCCATAGTTTTCGGTGAGATAGATACGAAATTTAGCAAGATCAATTTCCCAGGCCTTGCCGCAGGTGCAATCCATCAATTTCATTTCCACCAGGCTT
>JBASZP010000342.1:0-1519 GCA_049660965.1 Daejeonella sp.
ATACCAATGTTACCTGCTTGTGCTTCTCGGTCACATTGCTATTGTCCTACCTTTAATTGCACTACTTTTTGAAAATTTATTTGTGCAATTTGTGTCTGCCAAATAAGTAAACTGACTTTTAGAGACAATGTCTTTGAAGTATTTGTCAGCAGTCTTATTTTTTGTCGAAACATGAACATTTCCATATTGACAGATATTTCCAACGAAATTTTGGCCTGGGTCGGTAAAGTGAACATATTGAACAATGCCGTTTGTCCGCACTAACCAACTAAGATTTTTAATAAAGGTTTGAAGTTCGTCCGTGTCAACTTGCAAAGCTCCATTAAATCGTTTACCAATTTTTTTGTCAACCAAATACTGTAATGCGTCCTGAAAGCTTTCGTAAGTGTCAACCCGTTTAAGCCAAGGAATATCTATGTCGCCGAGAAATATCAGCTGGTCGTAACCAAAGTTTTTGACCAAAAAAGTAAGTTGTGTCCCCAGTAATTTTTGAAGTCCTCTGTAAGATTTTGAGGGAAGTGTCAAAACATAATTAGCAAACACTTTTGGCGATTGAAAAAGATCTTCATCCTTCTTGCTGTCGTAGTGTCGCAATGGAAGAATTGGAAATTTAGTAATTGCTTCTTGTCTGTCAATTTTGATTAGCATACAATGTTGAATAGCATAGCAGGTAACGGGCAGGTATTGCTTGTAGTACGGGAATTGAAGCTGTGTCTGCCCGCCCACGAATGTAATTTAGTGAACGAAAATTTATTTTTAAACGGAAATACGATTGAAAACGGTAAAACCGTGACTGAAGTACAATAGCACATAACTGCTGAAATGTGCAACTGTCTGCCCGTATTACAGCAATACCATGTTGCCTGCTGTGTTGTCAATTAGTGTGTTGCTTTTCAATTTCTGTTAAGATTTCAGTCAATTCAGGAATAGTCTCACTTTTTTCTTTTAGCTGTTCCAAAATACCGTCATAGTCATATTTCAGTGTTGTCAATGCGTTTTCCTTTAATAAATCTACTGTGTCTGTAAGAACTGATATAAAGTTATTGCCTAGTTTACTTTCTATATTATCTTGTCTAAATATTAGTTTGTCAAAAAGGGCAAGAACAATCTTTTTAGAGTCGGTCGTTTTTGCATTACCAATAAATAAGTCAAACAACTGAAAAAAAGTTTCTAAAGCAGTCTGCTCATTGCCAAAACATTGTTCAAGAATCACGCCTTTCCAATTGTCATTAGTTGTCACTCCGTAATAACGATAGATATACTCATTGAAGTTGTTAAAGAAATTTTTGTCAACAGGATTGTCAAATTCGTTAAACCAATATGCCATTTGATAACCTTGCAAATGGTCGTGAAGTTTAGAAATGGAGATTGTCCCCAAATACATACCTGGTCGTTTACGGACTTGTGCAAAATAATCTTTGAGGTTTCTTATTTTGTCTGTTTGTGTCATAATGAGGCTGGTCTTAACATAGCAGGCAACGGGCCGGGGCTTGCTGCTGTGCTGGGATTTTATAACGTC
>JBASZP010000343.1:0-3084 GCA_049660965.1 Daejeonella sp.
TAACAAAGTAGAAAGCCAGCCAGGCTCTGGCACTAAAACTATGGGATTTGAATGTTTTGAGGCGTGTACGCCGATGTATGTAACCTATTGCATATATAGCGGAGATCCTGAAGTAGAGTTTTGCGGAGACCCCCAATATGTAGGCGATAACTGTAGTACAGTCTGTGTCTTTATTCCCGATGACCCTCTTCCTCCCGGAGAACCCGTTGAGCCTGGTGATAACCCGGGAAATGGTGGCGGCGAAGGAGGAGGTCAAGATAATCCGGAGCCGGAACCGGCAGAGCCAGATCCCTGTAAACAGGCTAAAGAGCTCGGTAAGAATCAAGGATTTAAAGATAAAATGAATGATTTAAAGAATAATATAAATGTTAATTATGAAAGGGGTTATGGAATAACGAAAAATAATGACGGTAGCTTTAATTATCAATATGTGGAGGGACAACCCAATGCCCAAAGTATTGATATTAATGTGAATGGACAAATTGATGGATTTATTCATTCACATTATAATGGTTTATTGTCTATATTTTCGGGTTCAGATTTACAGTCATTATACACAATGAAAAACTCCAATACTATGACTGATGTAGATAAATTTATATATGGGGTAGTAACTGGTGACGGTACTACCTATTTATTGTCAATAGAAGATCCTGTAAAATTCCAAGCATTTGGAAATTCATGGTTAAGTGATGATTTTAGTTTTGGTTTGTTTGAAAGTAGTTATAATAATACCTATCAAATTCAGCCAGGCAATAACGTGTCTACAAATGAAACTAACTTTATATTGCTTTTAAAACAGATGAATACCGGATTAACACTTTTAAAAGGCGATCCAGCTAATTTTGATGACTGGGAGAAAAAAAACGCAGATGCAAATAATCAAATTCAAACTTCAAATTGTAATTAACATGAAAAGGACTATAATATTATTAATACTTGTACTGGGTGGATACTCAGTTCAAAGCCAGATTATAAGTTTTAAAAAAGGTGATTATATCAAAAATAATTCTATTGATAAATTCATCGGTCAGTGGAAATATACCCATGGAAATGAGACCCTGATCTTTAGTTTTAAGAAAAATAAACAGTATTATCCAACTATTGAGATTTATAAAGACATAATCAAAGGAAATTATTTGTATATGAAAGATGGAAAAATATTAGCTAAAATTTCTGATGCAACAATAGTAATTGGAGATACTAATCTTAAAGGAAATCAAAATATATTAGAAATACTTTTTACTGATATTGGAAGTGATCTTCATAAAAAAATGGATATAAAATGGTTATCTAATAACCAGCTTGAATTTAAAATGGGTATTAGAGAAAATATACGGGTAAATAAAAAACAAAAAACAATAGTTTTTAAATTCCCGGAAAAAGGATTACTTGAAAGATATGAAGGAAAATGAATTACAGGTGATTTATTGTAACTAATTAGCTTGGACTGGTTTAGGTGATGCAGATAGCTATATTAATTCCAGTACATTCAGTTATCCTGGTGGAAACATGACTAAAGCAGAATTAGGAAGTATATATGTTGATTACATCATTAAAGCATCAGGCACACCAGTTTGTAATTAATCTGCTGTAAATATGAAATATTTAAATAAAATAGCACTGGTATTTATAATTACTTTAAATACCAGTGTTTACGCTCAAATGGCAATAAAAAATGATACCGGAAAACTTCTTGTTCCAGAAGTTGATTCTCTTGAAAAATTTATAAAATTAAACAAGATTGATTATGCGTTAATAACCTATTCCACTTCAAATTGGATAAGTATTGATTATATATTTTATGCCATTATTCAAAAAAAGAAAGAATATTATTTAATGAGATTGGCAAATCTTGATGTTTTTACGAAAAGCCCAACACTTAAAGTTAATCAAAAGAAAATTACGACTTTGGAGGCGCAAGCATATTTTAAGGAAATTGCATCTGTTGTAGCATTTAAATTTTCTAACCAAGATTATCATGAACTTCCTGAAAGTTGCACTATGATCAATGGAGCTGACACTGTTGAGGAAAGAGTAGTTGATGCTGTTACCTTACATATATTTGAGCATACAAAAACTTCTAAAAAAGGTATTGATGCATATAACCCATCTTTTTATTTAGAAAAATGCTACCCCTCTAATACAGAATATGTAATTCTTAAAGGTTTTGTAAATACCTATGAGAAGCTAACAGAACTTGTTGAAAAATCATTTAGTAATGATCCTATCCTTCCAATTCAAAATAGGCCGCGGATTAAATAAATAATTTCATATAGAAAAAAATGAGCTAAATTTTGTCCCCGAAGGTTTCCATGCAGAACCCTGTGTTTGCACTTGAGTAAGAGAAAAACCCTCAATTGGGGCAAGTATGAGGGCAGGGTAAGCGGACAAATGCTACTTGTGCCTGATTATATTAAAAATGGAAATGAATAATGGTTATAGAAAAGGAAAAGGCACAAGTACACTTGGCACAAGTCAATGCGACATCTGCTGTTCGCCATGTTCCGCAGGGCATGGCGAACTTACCGATAGTATTGGATTTTCAATCCACCCTAATTCATGGCCAGTTCCAGCAAGCCCTTTCTTGTTCCATAAAAATCAGCGCAACTGCTGTATAAATACTCTTCTTCTTTTTCAACAATACCCGCTCTTACCGGGTTTAAATGAATGTAATTTAGTTTGGTATCATAAAATTGAGAAGTAATGATCTCTTCGGCATGGTAACCTTCTTCCCAAAACCAAACCCGGTTTTCTTTTTTAAGCAGCCACAATAACCACCGCTTTCTGCTTTCCTTACTGTTATTCTCTATGGCCTCTACTATTTTTGAAGCCGTAAACTTCTTAAAATCGCGGATAATATCACTTAAGTTTTCTTGATTGCTGCCTATAATTAAATGGATATGGTTACTCATAATTACATAAGCATAAATAAGCAGGCCTTTATTTTGCTGACAATAGCGTAAACTGTTTAATACGATATCTACATATTCTTTTCGGGTAAAAACATCTGCCCATTGGTGTACTGTACAGGTAATAAAATACTGGCCATGCTGGTTATATATACGGTAGCTATAAGCCATC
>JBASZP010000344.1:0-2298 GCA_049660965.1 Daejeonella sp.
ATAAATATCTGCTGATTGGTATGATAGGAAGAGTTAATTACTGGAAAGGGCAGGAATATTTTATCAAATTAGCGGCTGAAATATCAAAACGACATCCCAATGTTCGCTTTATTATGGTTGGCGATGCTTTTCCCGGTTATGAGTATTTATATGATCATCTTAAGCATCTCATTGAAAAAGAAAATCTTACAGACAAAATATATAATTTAGGATATCGGACAGATATAGTAAACATTTTAAACTCGCTGGATGTTTTTGTATTGCCTTCTGTATTACCAGACCCTTTTCCTACAGTTATTTTAGAAGCAATGGCGGCAGCAAAGCCGGTAGTTGCAACCTTGCAGGGCGGGGCTGTAGAGATGCTGGAAGATGGAGAAAGCGGGATATTCATTCCTATTAACAATCCCATTGTTGCTGCCTCAAAAATGTCAGAGCTTATTTCTAATCCTTTAGAAAGAATACGGATTGGTAAGAATGCTAAAAGAAGAATTGAAAATTCCCTTTCAATTGCCTCTTTTGACAGGGCTATGCTTCAGATCATTGAACAATCTTAATCCTTCAATTTTTTACCTGAATTTAAAGAGTGGAAAAGCTCTTCATATTGATCAGTTATTTTTTCCCATGAAAAGGTATTTTTAATTCTGCCTCTCGCTAAAGAACGTAAATGATTAACCTCATCTGGTGAATTTTCAGCTTGTTTAATCTTTTCAGATAGCGAACCAGCATTATTTTCAAACAGAATACCAAATTCTCCTTTATTTAAAACCTCCGAATTAAAAGGAGTATTATGCGCTAATACTAAATTACCGCATCCAAGCGCCTTAAGCAAGGCTGGATTAATACCGCCATATTCATGCCCGTGTATGTAAGCAAAGGCATTACAATGTAATTCTATAACATGGTTAGGATTACCGATATGGCCCAGAAAAAATACATTTTCATTCGCAAGACTTTTCAACTTGTTAAGAAATTCAGCTTCTACTTTATTTCCCTTATAATCGGCAGAACCCGCAATAACAAGTTTTTTATTAGATCCGGATTTTACAAAGCCTTCGATAATAATATCCGCATTATTATCAGGCACCAGTCTGCTGGCAATTAAATAATAATCATCCGCTTTTAGTCCATATTCATGCAATATTTCCGGTTGATCACTATATTCAATATTAGCTCCATAGGCAATATAACTTGTGTTCACACCAAACTCTCTGGCATATAGTCGTTGCATTTCATCTGCATCCGTTATAATTTTATCATAAAACTTTGTTCCCAGTTTAGCGGAAAACTTAAAGAACCATTTACCAAACCTGTTCCATTTCGGCCGCAGCCATTCCATCCCGTTAACATTTAATACAGCTTTCTTATTAAATATTTTAGGAATAAACCCGAAAATACCATTCGCGGCATTGACCACTAAAATCACATCGTTTTTAGTTGTTGAAGCATGAATTAAAGAGAAAAAAGAGTGGGTTAATGTAGAAAAGAATTTATGTTCTAAACTTGGCAGATAGATCATTTTCATACCCGTATAAATGGTAGGGCGCTCTTTAAATATCCTCTTTCGGCAATATATTGTCACTTCATGTCCCCTTTCAATTAGCCTGGGAGCTATTTCGCCGACAAATGACTCAAATCCGCTATAAGTAGAAGGTAATCCGCGTATGCCTAAAATTGCGATCTTCATTCAGGCGGGATTTAAAACAACCTCTCACTCCAGGATTTAGGAGTTTTTTTATTTACAATTTCAATATCTAAATGGTATTTAAATGGTTTTACACCCCTTTCTTTAATATAGTTTATCATTTCAATTAAGCCTTCCCGCAAAGTGAACTTTGTTTGATATGCTAATAGTTTGCGGGCTTTTTCAGCAGAACAGCTGGCTAATTTTACTTCCATAGGCCTGTCAGCTAAATAAATCGGATGAAGATCAAAACCTATAATATCTGCAATTGTTTGTGCAAGCTCATTAATAGTTACAAACTCCTCATCGGGTCCTATATTAATTATTTCGCCTACCACATTATCCTGAAAAGCTAATTTTTCAAGGCAATCAATATCATCCTGAATAAAACTAAAAGTTCTTTTTTGCTCACCATCACCATATATAATAGGTTGTCGTCCCTGTAACATCATGTTAATCATTATAGAAGCCACATTCCGGTAAGGATCATCATATTTTTGACGGGAACCTATAATATTATGAGGTACTGCTATTACATAATCAAAGCCATGTATCTTAGAAAGGTTTTGTATGGTTAGTTCGGCAGCATATTTGGCAATTCCATAAGGATCCTGTGG
>JBASZP010000345.1:0-2486 GCA_049660965.1 Daejeonella sp.
CTTGTTACCCGTCTTTACCTTGCTTTTTGGCGTTTTAAACGTCTTGTTGCTCGTCTTAGACGTCCTGTAGAAAGATTTAGCTATTCTTAAACAGAGATTCAGCTGCTTCAACAGGAGGCTCTCAATAAGAGCACTGGATTTATTATATAATACCTCAAGGTTTTTCAATTAACTACTTAATTTTTCTCTTATATCATTTCCATTATGGTTGTATAGTGTTAATTTCGCAGCAAAGCATTTTATAAAATGATTAATAAAGTAGTAACAAATGCCGATGAGGCGATAAAAGATATTTATAATGGAATGACCATTATGCTGGGGGGCTTTGGTTTATGCGGAATACCCGAAAATTGCATTACTGCTTTAGTAAAAAAAGGAGTTTCAAACCTTACCTGTATTTCCAATAATGCAGGTGTTGATGATTTTGGCATTGGTCTGATGCTGCAAAAACGTCAGGTAAAAAAAATGATAGCCTCTTATGTAGGAGAAAACGCGGAATTTGAACGCCAGTTATTAAGCGGCGAACTGGAGGTTGAATTAATACCACAGGGAACTTTGGCTACCCGGTGTATGGCGGCAGGTTATGGTATGCCGGCAATTTTTACACCGGCCGGTATAGGCACAGAGATAGCAGAGGGTAAAGAAACCCGTAATTTTAATGGGAAAGATTACTTAATGGAACTGGCTTTTGAAGCCGATTTTGCTATAGTAAAAGCCTGGAAAGGAGATACCGCAGGTAATTTGGTATATCGTTCAACCGCACGAAACTTTAACCCGGTTATGGCTATGGCCGGAAAAATAACTATTGCAGAGGTAGAAGAATTGGTAGAATGCGGCGAAATAGATCCGGACCATGTTCATACACCCGGTATTTATGTTCACCGCATATTTCAGGGTACTAATTATGAAAAACGTATAGAACAGCGTACAGTAAGGAATAAATAATTTGAGAATTTTATAATTTGAGAATTTGAAAATGAGTCAATTTGAGAATTTTATAATTTGGAAATGATTTTATGAGAAATGATAAAAAGGATATTATTGTAAAGCTTAATTTGAATTGAAAATAATTTGAAAATTTGAAAATGATCTGATGAGAGATGATAAAGAGAATATTATTGTAAAACTGACTTTCGACTTTGCATTGGAGATTATTGAATTTTCTGAAGAGCTTGAAGAAAAGAGAAAATATGTACTCGCCAGGCAGATTTTAAAAGCAGGAACATCCATAGGGGCGAATGTTAGGGAAGCACAAAACGCGGAAAGCAAAGCAGATTTTATTCATAAAATGAAAATATCCGCCAAAGAAGCGGATGAACTTGAGTACTTTTTATTATTGTGTAAGCATTCTAAAGGATATCCGTTCAATCAGAATTTATTAGATAATTTATTGGTTATTATGAAGATATTATCAAAAATCATTTCCAGTTCCAAAGCATAAATCCTCAAATCATTAAACTAACAACACATTTTCAAATTAACACATTCTCAAATCAGCACATTAACACATTATAACCATGCTTGATAAAAACGGTATTGCCAAACGCATCGCAAAGGAAATAAAGAACGGCTATTATGTAAACCTGGGTATTGGTATTCCAACGCTGGTTGCAAACTACATCCCGCAGGGAATAGAGGTTGTTTTACAATCTGAAAACGGATTATTGGGTATGGGTCCATTTCCATTTGAGGGCGAAGAAGACCCGGACTTAATTAACGCAGGTAAACAAACCATTACTACCTTACCCGGTTCATCTATATTTGATTCGGCTTTAAGTTTTGGAATGATCCGCTCCCAGAAAGTTGATCTCACCATTTTAGGCGCTATGGAAGTTTCAGAGAATGGGGATATTGCCAATTGGAAAATTCCCGGCAAAATGGTCAAAGGGATGGGCGGGGCAATGGACCTGGTTGCCTCAGCCAAAAACATCATTGTTGCCATGCAGCATGTAAACAAAGCCGGTGAAAGTAAATTATTGCCGGAATGTACCTTGCCCTTAACAGGGGTTAAGTGTGTTAAAAAAATAGTAACAGAACTGGCCGTTTTACAGGTACTGCCGCAAGGTGGCTTCCAATTACTTGAACGTGCCCCCGGAGTTACGGTAGAATATATTAAATCTGTAACGGCGGGTAAATTGCTTATCGAAGGAGAAGTGCCGGAAATGCAACTGGATTAATTTCTCCCTGATTTTTACTCTGAACCATACTATATTAATTCTAACTTTGATGTAATTCCAATAAAAACCTAAACATGTCTGTTCATAAAGAAATTAAACGAATTACTACCAATACGCTGCAGGATATGAAGCATAAAGGCGAGAAGATCGCTATGCTTACTTCTTACGATTATTCTATGGCCACTATTGTGGATGAAGGTGGCGTTGATGTAATTCTGGTTGGCGATTCTGCCTCAAATGTAATGGCCGGTCATGAAACCACCTTGCCTATTACCTTAGATCAAATGATCTATCATGCTTCCTCTGTGG
>JBASZP010000346.1:0-5396 GCA_049660965.1 Daejeonella sp.
TGATCCCCGTGCCCGGATCATAAAAAAAGCCTGTGATGATGTGTTGGATAAATTAGGTGTACAGGACCCTGTTTTGGATATTGCTAAAAAATTAGAATCCGCAGCCTTGAGCGATCCTTATTTTATAGAGCGTAAATTATATCCTAATGTTGATTTTTATTCGGGTATAATCTATCGTGCATTAGGGTTTCCAACTGATATGTTTACGGTTCTGTTCGCTTTGGGCCGTTTACCTGGATGGATTGCACAATGGAAGGAGATGCGGGAGAATAAAGAACCAATTGGCCGTCCAAGGCAGGTGTATGTAGGTGAAGTGAACAGGAAGTTTGTGGAGATTGGGAAACGCTAAGAATTAAACAATTAAGATAAGAGAAAAGCCCAAAATTATAGTTGGGCTTTTTTAATATACCATAAATATCAATGAGGTTATAATTACAATGGAAAGTGCTGCGGCTAAAAAATAAAGAAATAACAACCCTATCATTTTCCGGATCACTACCCATTTTTCCCTTTGATAAAATAACTTAATGGCCGTGTATATATACCAAAGTATAAACAGCAAACCAATAGTGCTAATAATCTTATCAACAATATCAAAAGGATTTAGAAATAGAAGAAAACTTAATAGTAAAGAAAACAGAAAATAAAATGACTGAAGATGTATGGTAAATATTAAATGTTCCATATAATATTTTTTGTTCTTCCTGAAATTAAGCATCAGCAGAAAAGCAAAAAAGGGCATTAAAATAAAGTAAGTTTTCGATTCATGTTTCTGGTAGGCTTTTACCCAACTAAATTCTCCTTCGTATGATCTATTTGATAACGTTTTTATCTTTTTGAATTGCTTTACCAAAAAATTATCCTTTTTGGCAGAAGTTAGTGAATCCTGCTTTTCATTGTGAAAAATCAAAGAAGTATCTGCTGTTTGCTCAGTATTTTCAGCAATAAGACTGGGCTGCCAGTCCTTGGATTGAAATAATGGGCCGATTAAGAAATAAACCAGTGAAATGAACAGGAATAAACTAACAGGATGTATAAAGCGAATTCTTTTACCCGCAATATAATCAATAGAAAGCTGTCCTGGTTTGGTAAGGAGTGGTTTTATGGTTAGAAAAAATTTGGAATCGAAATGAAAATAATGCCCGATGCTATGAAATATAAAGTTCCAGAACGGTTCTTTTAGTTCTAAATTCTCCTGCCCGCAGTAACTGCAAAATTTATCATCAATATCATTTCCGCAATTGGTGCAAATCTTTTCTTCTCTATGATTTCTGGACATAAAATTTTACAGGAGAGTATTCGCTAAAATTACTGATAAATATAAGACTGAAGAATTGACAAGTATATTATACAGAGATAATTAAAACTAATGAGTTATTGCTTCTTTTAGTACAGGCTTGTGTTTATACTTAAATATTAAAGGAAAAACTATGGCTAATATTAATGCATAAGCTGCAAATGCAAGCCATATTCCATACCAGTCTTTATTTTGATTGGCAAGTGTAAAATAGTGATCAATAACATATCCGCTAATGATACTTCCTAAGACAGCTCCGACACCGTTTACCATCATCATAAACAGGCCCTGGGCACTGGCTCTTATTTTAGCATCAGTTACATTCTCTATAAATAATGAACCTGATATGTTAAAGAAGTCGAAGGCCATTCCATAAACAATACATGATAAAATAATCAGCGATAAACCATCGCCAGGATTACCGAAAGCAAATAATCCAAAACGTAATACCCAAGCGATCATGCTAAACAGCATAACTTGTTTAATGCCAAATTTCTTTAAGAAAAAGGGAATGGTCAATATGAACAATGTTTCCGAGATCTGTGAAATAGATAGAATGATTGTTGAATATTTTATAACAAAAGAGTCTTTATAAGCATCTATGAGCTTAAAATCATTTAAAAAGGTATCTCCGTATGCGTTTGTTAATTGCAAAGCGGCACCTAAGAACATGGCGAAGATAAAGAAGATGGCAATTTGAGGATTTTTAAATAAAGAAAAAGCATTTAGCCCTAATGCTTCCGTAAAAGATTTTTTATCGGTTTTGTTAGATAAAGGCGGACATTTAGGCAGGGTAAAAGAATAAATACCCAACGTTAAAGCAGCCAGAGCAGCAATATAAAACTGGTAGGCATTATCTTTATTTCCTGTTAAGTTTGTTATCCACATAGCAGCGATAAAACCTATTGTGCCCCAAACACGTATTGGCGGAAAATCTTTGATAACATCCCATCCATTATTTTTTAAAATAGTGTAAGCAATGGTATTAGATAAAGAAATAGTGGGCATATAAAAAATCATACATAATAGTATGGCCCAGAAAAATGTGGATGGATTATCAACTTGAGGGATTAAGATTAAAACTATAGCGCCTAAAATATGTAAAATACCGTAAAGTTTTTCTGCGTTAATCCACCTATCTGCAATAATTCCTGTTAAAGCAGGCATAAAGAGGGCAGATATTCCCATCGTAGAAAAAATCACACCAAATTCGGCACCCGACCATTGCTTATTCTGAAACCAATAAACTCCGATAGTAATAAGCCATGAACCCCAAATAAAAAACTGTAAAAAACTCATCGCAATTAGGCGAAATTTAAGATTCATACCTTTTTAGTTTAATAAAATTAAAGAAATTACGGGTTATTATTTCGGAACAAAGTATGCAAATAATTTTTAATAATAATAGAGGGGCTAAATATTTTTATGGAGTTTATTTAAAGATATTTATGGGAGGAAAGGTTTTAATTATAAAATACCGAATGACAATACTATTAAAAATACTATCTGGGAAACAGCAATATGATTTTACAGCGGTAATTATTTATCAGGATGATTTCCGCTTGCCAAGCTCATCCCTGATTTTAGCGGCTTTTTCATAGGCTTCTTCATTTAGCGCTTCCTGAAGTTTTAATTTAAGCTCCTCTTCTGTCAGAGAGGAGTAATTAGTAGTGGTTGCCGCTATTTTTTCTTCTGCCGGAACTTCCATATTCTCCAGGAAAACAAAATCATTTCCCTCTATTACAATACCGGCCGATGCTAAAATAAATTCATAAGTAAAAATAGGGCATTCAAAACGTACGGCTAAGGCAATTGCATCGGATGTTCGTGCATCTATTTCTATATTTTTTTTACCATCATGACAAATCAATTTGGCATAAAAAATACCCTCAACTAAATTATAAATTATAATTTCCTGAATACTAATATGAAAAGATTGCGCAAATGCTTTAAACAGATCATGTGTCAGGGGTCGGCTTGGCGTCATTTTTTCTATTTCAATGGCAATGGCCTGTGCTTCAAAACCACCTATAATAACCGGCAATCTTCTGTGACCATTTACCTCTCCTAATACCAGGGCGTAAGCCCCGGATTGTGTTTGACTATAAGATAACCCGACAATATCTAATTTTATCTTCTTCATAATAAGTCAACTGACCATTAGCAATTCTGATTTATCAAAGTGTTAACCAAAAAACTCATAATACTTATTTATTAACCCTGAGCTTTATATGATTTGATAGTTTCAATCAATTTAGGAATAATTTCAAAGGCATCTCCAACCATTCCATAATCAGCTACTTTGAAAAACGGGGCTTCAGGATCTTTATTAATAACCACAATAGTTTTGGAAGAACTGATACCGGCAAGGTGCTGAATAGCGCCGGAAATGCCAATCGCGATATATAAATTGGGGCTCACAGTAATTCCAGTTTGGCCAACATGCTCTTCATGCGGACGCCAGCCGGAATCAGAAACAGGTTTTGAACAGGCGGTTGCAGCGCCTAAAACTTCTGCTAATTCTTCTATCATCGCCCAGTTTTCAGGCCCTTTCATTCCCCGACCGGCAGAAACAACTATCTCAGCGTCTGGTAATGAAATCTTATCCGTGGCCCTGACAATTTCTTTAACCATCGTTCTGAAATCAGAATCTTTAACATCTGATTGAAAAGCTTCAACTTTTGCTGTAGAACCGGTATCATTAACCTGGTAAGAATTAGGGTTTAATGAAATTACTTTTATGGCTGATGTTAATTCAACAAAAGCGAAAGCCTTACCAGAGAAGGCTGTTTTTTTAACTGTAAATTTTCCGCCATCTGTTTTAGGCAACTCTACAGCCCCGTCTGCTAAACCAGCTTCAAGTTTAACAGAAATACGTGGCGCTAAACCTTTACCAGTAAATGAATTGGCCAATATAACCACATTGGCATTTTCTTTTTTAGCAGCTTCGGCAATAATAGACGCATAAGCCTGGTTAACAAAGGTTTTTAATTTTTCATTTGATACATTAAGTACTTTAGAAGCTCCGTATTTACCCAAATTACTAAGTTCTGTTTCATTAACATCACCAATAGAAATCGCTGTTAATTCTGTACCTAAAAGACTGGCAACAGATTTGGCATAAGAAATTACTTCAAAAGTTGATTTTTTGAATAAACCATTTTCATTCTCTACATAAACTATAACTGACATTTAGCCCCCTTTTTTTCTATTTTATGGATGATTCTTAATTGAAATTATTGGAATGTTTATTAAATAACCCGTGCCTCGGTGTGTAGTAAATTGATTAGCTTTTCTGTATCATCTGGAGAAACCATAGTTACAGAACCTCGTGGGGCAGGAGTTTGATAATTTTTAAATTCTGCAAGTTTGGCAACCTCTGCAGGTTCAACAACTAAAAGTGGTTTTGTTCTTGCAGACATAATACCACGCATATTTGGAATTTTCCATTCGGCAACACCTTCAGCACAACTTGCAATAAAAGGCGATGGTACATTTAATACTTCTTTTCCGCCTTCAATTTCCCGCTGAATTACGCCAGAACCATTTTCAAAATCAAGTTTTTTAATAATAGAAATAGATGGAATATCCAAAAACTCGCCAATCATTGCCGCGACCTGCGATCCGTTATAATCAATAGATTCACGTCCGGTTAAGATCATATCAAAATCCTTCTCTTTTGCATACTGTGCAATTTGATACGCTACAAAATACGCATCACGTGGAGCAGCATTAATTCGAACTGCATCATCTGCGCCTATGGCCAATGCTTTACGAATAGTAGGCTCAGAACTTGCTTCGCCTACATTAATTACTGTTACCGTACCTTTTCCCCCTTCACATAATTCAATAGCACGGGCTAAAGCAATCTCATCATACGGGTTAAGTATGAATTGAACACCTGCTGTGTTAAACTGAGTATTATCATTGGTAAAGGTTATTTTTGATGTAGTATCCGGTACGTTACTGATACAAACTAATACTTTCATATAAATTTCTATTTTTGCAAATCTACTCAAAAAAGCCAGATTTAAAATGCAAACTAACCGATTACAAAAGCTTTTGGATTTTATAGCGAATGAACCCAATGATCCTTTCC
>JBASZP010000347.1:0-1577 GCA_049660965.1 Daejeonella sp.
AGCCGAAGTTTCAACGTCCAGCCCCACTTGCAGCAATACCAATGTTAGCGGCAGGCTTTTATTGTCTCTACTTAGTAAACGGTATTTACTCTATTAAGATGAGTAAATAATAAGTTTTTTTAAAGACACCCCTTCCTTGTTTTAAATTACAATCAACCTTTTTTGTTTGGTAAAACAATCGTAAAGCCAATATTCCAGTTTAGTTCATTGGCTTTAAAACTGCCAGAGCCTGAATTGGTGGAAGATGGTTGTCCATTAGTATATGTTGTGGTAATTTTATCTGAGTTTTTGATTTTATAAAAACTATAGCCGAGGTTTAAATTCAATGCGGTATGTGAGTTAAAAAAATAACTCCAACCAACAGATGGTGTCATGCCGATGCGATTTACTTTGAAATCATTACTTTTAATAGTACTTGTCAATGTTCCCGTTGTTGCATCATAATTATTCTGTGTGAAGTTACTAAATAGAAAAGTTGAGAAATAGCCTGCAAATTGCCCATAAAAACGTGAATTTTTATTTTGCTTAAAATAATATCTAAAGTAAGGTTCAAATGAAAGGCTCAATGAACCTGATTTGTAGTCCACAGTTTTTATGTTGCCACCTGTGGTGGTAAAATTATTTTCAAATATTAAATAGGGATTAAGCCCTGCCCCTATGGCAAAATCAGGACTTAAAAAATACCCTCCGCCAAAGATTACAGTCATAGAAAAGTTTTTAGCTTTCCCATTATCATACTTATCGCTGGCTAACTTAAAGTTTCCGATACCAGGTTCAATTATTTTATCTCCTTTTTTAAATTGTGCAAAAGATGCTGATACTGCAAAGGCTGCTACAAACAGTAAAAAATTTTTTTTCATGATTTATGTTTTACGTTAATGATTTTGGGTTAAAGACTTTACAAAGTGAGTTTATTACTTTATGTTTTAAAATACTTAATTTATAGTATGAAGTTAAGTTACAAACAGCTCACCTATTTTATATACTTGATATGTGAGCTACTTTGATAAAAGGTCTGTCCTACAGCTTGCCGCTAACGAACAGGGCTTGTGGCAGGTAGGGAATTTGAAACTCATCTGCCCGAACGTCTGCCGATATAATTTACTAATGTTCAATTACTTACTAATGCTCAAAAGATTTCCGTCAGCCGAAACAAATGAACGGAAAATTTCCCAAAGTTGAGGTTTATTCCGTCAGTCCCACTTGCCACAAACCCATGTTGGTGGCTGCTTTTTTAGTCGTCAATTTGTGAACGGTCAGCTTTCTTAACGTACTCTTCGAGTTTAGTCATGTCGGCAAAAATTGGACTTAAAAGTTCTACAAATTTAATTTGATTTTCTTTTGTGTCAGCATTTGCAAAAAATGCTCCTGCTTCGGGGTCGAATTCAATGTGACCTAACAATGTCGGGTCTAATTTTTCCAATATTTGAGAAATGTGTCCTGCCCAGCACTCCCCGTTTCCTGAGTAGCCGAGCTTTTCAAAAAACTCTGCATATTTTGGATATAACTCTGGACTTTCGACTTCGGCTTTTATCAAATAGTGTCCGTTTGTGTCGCTAATTTTGAAAGGATAATAG